>JAAYDD010000214.1 GCA_012729435.1 Desulfobulbus sp. | reverse complement strand
GGAAGTATTCGTGATCATCAACATGAATGACCACGTAAAGATCACCCGACTGGCCACCACGGCGACCTCCCTCTCCTTCACCGGCAAGTCGCATACGGGAACCGGTATCAACCCCGGCCGGGATTCGGATACTGACCTTCTTACTGCGGTTGATCAGACCTTCCCCCTGACAGTCGGCACAGGGCTCGGTTATGATCTGCCCCTGTCCATGACACTGGGGGCAAGTGGTTGACACCTGAAAAAATCCCTGGGAACGCACAACCTGACCATGGCCCTGACATGTTGGACACGTCTGTGGTTTATGTCCGGGCCGCGAGCCGCTTCCTTCACAGGTCCAGCATGTCTCTTTTTTTGTAAGCTCGACCTGACGATGCACACCGTGTACAGCTTCCATGAAAGAAATACGGATATCATAGCGAAGGTCTTCTCCGTGTACAGGTGCGGAAGGGTCCCGGCGTCTTCCCCGACTTCCTCCGAATCCGAACAGATCACCGAACAGATCGTTAATGTGAGAAAAGATATCTTCACTGCTTCCCGGTCCGCTGTATCCGCTGTTCAGCAGCCCTTCTTTGCCGTAGGTATCGTAAATGCGCCGCTTCTGCAGATCGCTCAACACCTCGTAAGCCTCGGCAGCTTCTTTAAATTTTTCCTCTGCCTTGCTGTCACCCTGGTTCCGATCAGGATGATACTTCATCGCCAACTTGCGATACGCCTTTTTTATCGCTTCTGCAGAGGCATCTTTACTGACGCCTAAAATCTCGTAGTAGCTCTTACTCATGACCGGTTACAATCTCTTAAGACTATTCTTCGTCCTCTTCATCTTCAACTATCGGCTCAATCACCGGTTCAGCTTTAGGCTTCCTGGGAAGTTCGTGAATGTTATCAAATGTCACCTTGCCGGCGGCGATTTCCCGTAGCGTCATGACGACCTCTTTATTCTTACCGGCAACTAAAAACGGTTCTCCCTTGCGATGTTGACGAATACGCTCAACCGCCAGATGGATGAGAGCAAACCTGTTGTCATCGCCGACTTTTTCCAAACAATCTTCTACAGTAATGCGAGCCATGCTGCCTTTCTCCATGAAAAATCCCGGAGCAAGCTGTCTCCGGGAGCAGAACGCTGAACACCGTGTTGTCATCCTGATATACGCAACCATCAACGGCCACAACAGGAATTCAACCGGTAATGTTAATAATCATGATCCTGAATTTGACAAGCCCCGGGGGAAAAGTATCACTGATCAGGAACAGCAAAAGGATTGCGTAACAGGAGTGTTTCTTCTCGATCCGGGCCGACAGAAACAATCATCGGCGCCACGCCGGTGAGATCCTCAATGCGTTTCAAGTAGGACTTTGCCTGTTCAGGCAGTTCTTCATAGGAACGGATACCGGACAGTTCAGCGTCCCAGCCCGCCATATCCTCATACACCGGTTTGGCTGACTGTGCCTTGCGGATATTCTCAGGCATGAAGGTGTACGATTCGCCATCTATCCGATATTGAGTAGCTAATTTTATTTTTTGCAGGCCGGAAAGGACATCGAGTTTGGTGATTGCAAATCCGGTCAGACCGTTTAAGCGGACCGAGTCGTTTGCAACGACCGCATCAAACCAGCCGCAACGCCGACGTCGTCCTGTTGTCGCCCCATACTCGTGACCTTTCTGTTGCAAGGCATCACCTATCTCATCGCCTTCCGGCAGCTCGGTTGGGAAAGGTCCTTCACCAACCCGCGTGGTATAGGCCTTGAGTATACCGATCACCTCGTTAATGTGGACGGGTCCGAACCCGGAGCCGATACAGGCATTGCCCGCAGTCGTGTTTGAGGAGGTGACAAAAGGATAGGTGCCGTGGTCAATATCAAGCTGAGTCCCCTGTGCTCCTTCAAATAGAATATGTTTACCGTTTTTACGGGCCTCGTCCAGTGCCACAGAGACATTTCCGATAAATGGTGCAAGCTGAGCTGCATACACCTCGAATTGAGAAAGTATCTTGTCAAAATCAACGGGCTGAGCGTCAAATTGTCGTGTAAGAATAAAATTCTTCTCTTCCACAGCAAGCTGCAGCTTGTCTCTGAACAGGGCCATATCAAGGAGATCGCCGACTTTCATACCCACCCGGCCAACCTTGTCCATGTAGCAGGGGCCGATGCCCCGACCTGTAGTACCGATCTTCTTTCCGGTTGCCAGCGTTTTTTCACGAACCACGTCAAGACGCTGATGATACGGCATAATGAGGTGGGCGTTGGCGCTGATCAGCAGCTGTTTTGGTGTGACAACAATTCCCTTTTCGGCAAGCCCGGCCAACTCCGTGAGCAGAACACCGGGATCAATGATCACACCGTTACCGATCGCACAGGTCTTCTTTTCATACAAAATACCTGAGGGGATAATGTGAAAAACATACTTCTTACCATCGACAACCAGCGTATGGCCGGCATTGTTACCGCCCTGAAAACGGACAACATAATCAGCATACTGGGTGAGCAGGTCGACAATCTTTCCCTTGCCTTCATCACCCCACTGGGCTCCGACCACAACTACACTGGCCATGTTCTCTCCTCTTCGCAGTAGTACACCCGGGCATCATGGTGAATGCCGAGAAAATCTTGTCTTTAGCTGGACATAACCTTTTTTATTTAGCAGAAACAAAGAAAAAAGTCAAACAGCACCCAAGGACAACCCCGGTCGTAACGATGATTACAGCATAAAAAAACTCCCCGTTGTCGCCGGCATAGACGACTTCGGGGAGCTTTTGCAGACAACGAATTGCAGAGAATTAATTATACGAAGTTTTCAGAACCATATCCTTACGGGATTCCGGATCAAACAGTCCTTTGGCTTCACTCTGCTTAAACCACTCCTGCTTCAGGGTATTCAAGAAGGTATTTTTCTCTTCCACCATTTTTTTGAAATCCAATCCTATGAGTTCCTGAGCCTTTTCTTTTGTGGAAAAATCTGGAGCCTCATAGTCTGCAGCACCGTACTTGGCCAGAATAACCCGCAATTTCAAACGGGCACTCTGTCCTTTGTTGATTGCTCCTGCCAGCACCCGCAGTGTTTCTTCCGGAGCATGAAAAAAGCCGCCGTGACTGGCAACAGCAAAGTCCCATCGCCACTGACCATGGCGGATATCCTGCTGAGCAGCCTTCATTTCCTCTTCAGTTGCTCCAAGGCTCAAGGCCTTAGCAGCCTCAAGATGTGCTTTTGCCAAAACATCGGTTGCAGCTTTCGCAAGTTCATTTTTGCGGGCCAGTTTCTGCTCGACCAGTTCCCGGAAACCCTGCTCGGTGTCCTTGTGGCAGTTCAGACAGGTGTTGGCGATGGTTTCAAGCGGACTTCTGACATTATGGCTTGTGTACTTAACCCCGCCTTCACGAACGTAAGGCATGTGGCAGTCAGCACAACTCAAACCGTTCCGATAGTGGATGCCTGTTGTAAATGTTTCATAATCCGGATGCTGGGCTTTGAGCATCGGAGTTTTACTCAGCTGATGTGTCCAGTCGGTAAAACCATAACTGTCGTAATATTCTTCAATCTTTTCAGCGGTGGTTCCTTTGTTCCACGGGAAGGTGACAACGAGTGCCGTTTTCTGCTCACCCTTGTCCTCCCATTCGGTCTTTTTAAAATAATACTCGGAATGACACTGAGCACAGACCAAAGAGCGCATATCCTGATGGGTGATATCAGCAACCTTCAGCCGGCCCTCCGCGTCAAGTGCGCGTTTGAGATAGTCACGGGTCAGGGTCAATTTCATGGTCTTGTTGTCATGGCAGTCACCGCAACCGATCGTATTCACGACCTCATCCCCGTACTTGGCCCATGGTCCGGTAAAGTACTCCAGTTCACCGTCTCTTTTCATCAGACGGGGGACATCAGGTGACTTACAGGTCCAGCATGCTGTGGGCTGCAGCCCCGTCTTGTTGTCAACCGGTGCTCCGGTCCGTAAGGTGTTGATGTTGTCCTCAAGGGCATAGTAATGGCCCCGCGGCTTATTATAGTCCCTGGAAAAGGCATAACCGGCCCACATGACCACCAGGGCAGGATCTTCCTTGAGCACATCAGCGATCTCGTCACTTTTTCTGGTCTGCATGTAGCTGTCGTATTCACGGGGATAATGCTTACCCCATTCGGAAGGTCGTGTCTCACCGTCCTTAATGACCGGCACAGCATCTATCACCTGCTGATCAGCCTTGTTTTCCCTGATGGACATTGTCAGCAGCACCATCGGCACAATGGCCAACACACTGAGGGTGAAGACAATTGATGATTTTTTCATGCATTTTCTCCTGATTAAAATCCTTAAAATACCTGGGCCGTGAAGTTATTCTGTGATCCAGTGATGTTACGCATCCGTCCATGCGGCACATCCCGGTGACATTCCCAACACCTCCGCCCCATCTGCACACTGCTGTCCGCGACTTTGTCATAAAGCGCACTGTTGGCCATCATCTCAGAGACGACTTCGCTGTGGCAGGAGATGCAGTTTTCCTGAATTCTCCTGGCAGCATCATCGCTGACACGAAGGTTGTAACCGTACGTTTTGAAGGTCATGGCCACAGAGTGATTGTACCCGTCTCTGGCCTTGGCAATCATTTTATTGATGAAACTATCACGGGGCAGGTGGCAATCCACACAGATGGCCCGGTCGCGGTGGGAACTGTGTTGCCAGGTATCATAGTGGATGTTCATGGGATGGCAGTTGATGCAAACCTGAGGATCACTCGATAAATAGGAGAGTGCTTGCGATTCATGGACAAGGTTGGCAAACACGCCAACAGCCACAATCACAGCAAAGATAGCGAGATATTTCATAGGCCACCCTGTTTTTACCGACAACATGCATACTGTTGCCGCATTTCCAGTTCTGTGCAGGTGCTCCTGCACTCCTCCTCGCACTGTCTGTCTGTCCGGTCACCTCCTTTTAATTTTACAACCGGATAATCCGGCATTCTTGAAATAAAACTTTTATCTCTTATATTTTGATTCCTTACACTATTTTCCACAAAGTGCAAAGAGCATAAAAGAACTCCGAGCCGGAAATTTCACCCGACATCGCTGTTTTTTCTTCGGCCGCCACTCTAAACCCGTATTCTGTCACTGTAACATCATGAACAAACAGCCGAAGATAGCTTCCGAGCCGGTCGTCGCGCCCTTCTCTTCGCGACGACTTCAACGGGAAGCGAAAACTGTGAAAGCCATGATCGAACTCTTTTGTAAAGCGCATCACAGCAGTTCAGCACAGTTATGCCCGCAGTGTGAGGCTCTTCTGGCCTATGCGTACAGACGATTGCAACACTGTCCTTTTCAGGAAAACAAGCCCACCTGCGGCAAATGCCCGGTGCACTGTTATGCACCTGCACAGGGTAAACAGATAAGAACAATCATGCGTTTTTCCGGGCCACGCATGCTTATCCCCCATCCGCTCCTGACATTGTGTCATTTCCTCGACGGACTTCGTAAACCGCAATCAAGAGGATAACCTCAGCGTCTTGACACCTTACGGCAAATCTCGTAGAGTTGCTCTTTCCCGGAAACATCTTATTCTTTTAACCTTCCCCCGGTAATCGCCCATGTTTGGTATCGGCCTCCCGGAAATGATCGTCATCTTTGCAGTGGCCCTGATTGTAGTCGGCCCGGACAAGTTGCCGGGCCTGGCCAAATCGCTGGCCAAGGGCCTGATGGATTTAAAAAAGACTCTGCATCAGGTTCGTGATGAACTGACCAAGGAGAACGAAACACTGCACTCGGTACAGGACGAACTCCGAAAGACCGCCGATGAACTGAGAGGCAAAATGATCGGAGTCGACCCTTCAGTCTGGCATCCGGAGTCCTCTGCTGATCCAAACGACGGGCCCCAGGATATTGATCCGGAACCTGAAGCCCGTGCCATCGAAGCCGAACTTCGTACTGACAGTCAGGTTCTGAACGGCACTTCTTTACCGGACGAGACCGTTCCGGTGGCCGATGAAGCCGCCAGGCAACCTTCGTATGTACCGGGTGACGGACCGGCTTTCCAATCAGACAATCGACAATGATCGGTATTCTGGAGCAATTCCGGCCCCACCATGCAGAACTGCGCAAGCGGCTTATCCGTTCATGCCTTGTTCTTACACTGACAAGCATTGTCGCCTATCTGTTTAAAGATACCATTGCCTCCTGGTGTATGCGACCGCTTTATGAAGCATACCCGCAACTCGGCAAACTCGTGTACACCAAGCTGACCGACGCCTTCCTCAGTTACCTGAAACTCTCTTTGCTGACAGGACTTGCGGTCAGTTTTCCTTTCATACTCTACGAACTCTGGCTCTTCATCTCACCCGGGCTCCTGGACAACGAAAAACGGATGGTTCGGACCATTACCCTCTGGGCAACCCTGCTGTTTGCCGGAGGAGCACTGTTCGCCTTTTTTGTTGCCCTGCCTCGCATGCTCCATTACTTCATGAGCTACACTTCTGCAAATCTTGTCCCCATGCTCAAAATCGGCATGTACCTGACTTTCACAATCAGAATGATGCTGGCTTTCGGCATTGCCTTTCAAATCCCCTTTCTCATGGTCATGGCAAGTCGGGCCGGTCTTCTGCATCCCGATCATTTTCGCAACAAACGGCTTCCTTTTTACATAGCCATCGTCATACTTTCTTTTCTGCTGACCGCCGGCGAAGTAACCGCCACGGCGCTCCTCTCCTTCCCGCTGTTCGGGCTCTATGAGATGGGCATCCTTGCCGGTCGTGTGTTCGGAGGAAAAAAGCTCCGCCACAACTCATCCTCAACCCCTTGAAGAACTGCGTACCCTTTACGAGGATTATCTCTGTCTCATGCCTCTGTCTTCTTCCCGGACCCGACAACCCGACCTGCCCAGACAGCAGCAGCTTCTCGGCTGGTTGGCTGTGTTCGGCTCTGCGGTCTTCTTTTATCTGGCTACAGCCATCATCAGCTGGGGCCATTCCTATGTGGCCGTAAGCGCCACGTACTACACCTTTGCCCGCTTTGTTCTTGGTTTTGTCCTGGTGGGAACTGTGATCATCATCAAAGGGCACCGGCCGAGCTGTAACCATATCCATTACATTTTCGGCCGCACCGTGACCAATGCTCTGGCGGTCCTCTGTTTTTACAAAGCAGTTGATGTATCTTCACTTGCCAGTGCCAATATTCTCAACATGACCTACCCTATTTTTGTGGCGATCTTTTCATGGGTCACACTCAAAGATCAACGCGACACCGGAGCACTGTGCATCGTCGGTCTTGCCTCTCTGGGTATCTGGCTCATTCTTGATCCAACCGGGCAGACACTGGACTGGAATAACTACTGGGGACTTCTCTCGGGTTTTTTTGCCGGAGTTTCAATCATCTATCTCAATCTCAGCCGGCAGTTTCACGATGCCCAGACCATTCTCTTCTACATGTTCGGCCTGGGAGCACTCTGCATACTTCCCTTTCTTCACGGGACAATCTTCATGCCCGGACCACTGGATCTCTTCTTTCTTCTTCTGTGTTCGATTGCAGGAATTCTTGGGCAGTACCTGCTAACCTACGGTTTTCTTTACGTTACCGCTGTTGAAGGAGCGGTTATCTCCTCAAGCCGTATTCTGATCGCAGCCTTTCTCGGTCCTTTTCTCGTTGCTGATCCGCCGCTGACTGCAGCCGGATGGCTCGGTGCGGTACTTCTCTTTGCTGCTAACGTGGCGCTGGCTGCACGAAAAAAAACACCGCAGCCGCACCGGCCTTCCTCAGATTGACACCTCCTCTCCTTCTCAAATCAAAATTTCTGTCACAAAAAAGCGCCAGAGCTGCAGTCTTCAGCGTGAACAGCCCGGATCGCAAACTGTGAACTAGGCCGGAGTCAAGACAGAACAGTCCGTCAACGCAAACCGCTGAATCTGAAAACCGGTACAGATGAGGCTGTACCTGATGCGGGAAAAAACGGAACACGCAGAAATCTCTGCCGTCGTTTTCAGAAGATATGTTTCAGGGGTAATACCATTTAGAGGTATTCAGGGGGATACCGGCAACATTTCCTGCTTGAGAAGACAACAGGAGATACGATGCACTGGAGTACCATCACTCCGGTAACTGATGTTTCCCGGTTGCAGCAACTTGTTCATGACACATCCCTCGGGAATGGTCAGCTGGAAGAAACGCTCCTCGGTCAGACCGTCACAGGGTACAAGACGATTATCTTCGATAATAGCGCTGTGCACCGGATGGTCTTCACACAGAGGGCAGCGGTACACGCGACCGTTCGGAAAAATGAAATAATTTTCCGCCACGAGTCCGGCACACTGGAACTGCTCCTCCGGATCAAGATACACTTTGGGAAAAATAACATGGATACCACGCTTTGCTGATTTCGCAGCAACCTGTGGAATGACTTCAAGCCACCGCCGCGGTTCAACCTGCCAGTGATCCGCCGGCTCTGACTGTGGCGTTGCGGAACTGCCGCGCAGACCGATCACCTGGATAAAGAAGCGATGAACACCCAACGCTGACAGAAGCTCGGGCATCAGGTGCAACTGGTCAACATTCAAGTTGGACACTGTATAGATAAGACTGGTGTTAAAACCGGCGGCCACAGCCCTGCGGATGTTTGTGGTGCAACGGTCAAAAACACCCTCTCCCCGGATAGGATCGTTGGTTGCTGCATCCGGCCCATCAAGGCTGAAGCTTAAATAATCAAGCTCGTCAGGGGTCACCTTATTGAGCAGATCGTGAAAGAGAAAGCCGTTTGTATCAACGGTCACAGCATACCGCAGGTTCTTGGCGGCCCGGATGATCGCCGGCAGCTCCGGATGCAGGGTGGGTTCACCGCCAAGCAGTATGAGGTTAGTCTCCTGCTCGGGCCGGG
>JAAYDD010000213.1 GCA_012729435.1 Desulfobulbus sp. | reverse complement strand
TGGGGCATAAAAGGCCGTGTTTTGTCGGCCATGGAACGCTTTCCTGAAGCTGAACAGGCTTTCCTCAAAGCTGTTGAGTTCGGTAAAGATGAGATGGCCAACTACTCCATGCTGGCAGCCTACTACACGGAGCGCGAGCAATCGGACAGGGCACGGGAGACCCTTGAGAAAATGGCGAAGACATTTCCCGATAATCCGCAGCCCTACCTGCAGATGGCCTCCATCGACCTTGCCCGGAATGATCTGTCTGCAGCTGAACAACACCTTCGGCAGGCTGTTCAAGTTGATCCGAAAAACAGTCGGCTTAAACTTGCTCTTGCTGAATTCTACGTCAGACAAAATAACGTGAAGCAGGCGGAACAGTTCTACAAAGAGGCCGTTGAAACGGCGGAGAGCAAGGAGGATATCCAGGCGCAACTGGCTGACTTTTACTTTGACCACGGCAGGTTTGAAGAGGCACGTACCCTGATGGAGCAGATCCTCGCCGGACAGGAGAAAAATGCCGGAGCAAACCTTGTTCGGGCCAAATTCCTTATCAGGGAAGCCAAGAATCCGGAAGCCCTGGAAATTATCAACAGGTTGATCCGGGATTATCCGAAATGGGATAAACTCTACCTTGTCAAGGCCGTGGCACACAGCAACCAGATGGACAGAAGACTGGCCAAAGAAGCCCTGCTTGAGGCCATTAAGCTGAATCCCGGTCTGGCCAAGGCCCGCTCGCTGCTGGCGGCACTTTCGCTTCAGGAAGGAGAATTTGAAACAGCGAAAAAGGAGGCGGCCACTGCCTTAAAAATCAATCCCAACGATTTCCGGGCTGCACTGACCCTGGCTGAGAGTATGTTTGCAACCGGGAACCATGAGACAGCAGAAAAGATGTTTGCTGACCTCCACAGCAAGCTGCCTGAAAATGTCGATGTTCTCGGCGGTCTTGGCCTGAACTATCTGGCAATGAAGCAGAACGAAAAAGCACAGGAGACGTTTGAACAGCTCCTCGCCATTCAGCCGGATAATGTCAAGGGACTGACCTTGCTCCTGCAGATTGCTCAGACAAAAGGCGCCGGGCAGGAGGAACTTGTCAAAATGGTCCGCGACCAGATCAGTAAAGCACCGCAGAGCGCCGGATTACAGGTCCTTCTCGGGAATCTCCACCTGAGTGCCGATCAGTCTGAGGAGGCCCTGGCTGCCTACCAGAAGGCCCAGGAACTTGACCCGGACAATCCGCAGTCGTACACAATGAGCGCCATGGTCCTCGCCAGACAGGGTAAAACTGATCAGGCTATTGCTGAGTACAAGGACCTGCTGCAGAAGCATCCCAATTCCGTCAACGCATACATGGGTCTGGGTTCACTCTACGAACAGACCGCCAAATATGATCTGGCAAAAGAAACATACGCCCACATCCTGACCATCAGACCGGATTTTGCTCCGGCAGCCAACAATCTCGCCTGGCTCATTGCAGAAAGTGAAGATCCGGATCTTGGCGAGGCTTTACGCCTGGCAATGCTTGCCAAACAGCAACAGCCGGACGATGCGTATATCATCGATACACTGGGCTGGGTCCATTACAAACGCGGGTCATACAGTCTTGCCCGCAACGAGTTTGCCCAGGCGGTACAAAAGCAGGATGACATGCCTGTCCTCCGCTATCATCTTGCCCTGGCGCTGTATGGCGAGGATAAGAAGCTCGAAGCAATCCAGGAGCTTACAAAAGCATTGGCTCAGAAAAACACGTTTGCGGAGAGGGAGGAGGCAGCTGCTCTCCTCAAAAAATGGCAGGATAAACAATAGCAAAAACACATGTCTGCGCCATGGTGAACCTACAGTTACCGGATACACCCGTTCTCAGTACCGAACAGATCCGCCAGCGGGTGTTCGAACTCGGACAGCACATCAGTCAGGAGTTTCGCGGCCGGCATCTCGTCCTTCTCGGTGTCCTGAACGGTGCCTTTATCTTCACGGCGGATCTGTGCAGGGCCATTGATCTGGATGTTGAAATTGATTTTATCCGGGTGGTCAGCTACGGCAAGTCATCGGTTTCATCCGGTTCCATCCGCCTGATTAAGGAACCGGACATTGATCTGGCCGGTAAGGATGTCCTTCTGGTGGAGGATATCGTCGATACCGGAAACACCATGGCCTGGCTGAAGCAACACTTTTCAGCCGGCAAGACAGGTCGCGTGCACACCTGTACGCTCATCGACAAAAAGGAACGGAGAATGACACCTGTTGACGTTGATTTTGTCGGCTTTGACCTTGATCGGGGTTTTCTCGTTGGCTATGGCCTTGACTATGCTGAAAGATACCGGAACCTCAAGGCTATTTATTCGTTAGACTGATCCCATCCCGCACAGGGGAACTACCCGGGCGGGAACGTACTTTTCGTCAATCCGTTGATTTGGAGGCTGTTATGCAGAAAAAAATATTTGGCGTTATTCTTTCCGGATGTGGTCATCAGGACGGTGCTGAAATTCACGAGGCCACCCTCACCCTCTGGGCCATCCATAAAAACGGCGCAGACTTCCAGTGCTTTGCCCCGGACATCAAGCAGCATCATGTTCTCAACCATATCACCGGAGAGGAGATGAGTGAAAAGCGCAACGTACTCATTGAGTCGGCCCGTATTGCCAGAGGCAAGATCGCTTCTCTTGCCACCTTCAATCCGGACTCCGTTGACGGGCTGGTTATTCCCGGAGGATTCGGGGCTGCTAAAAACCTGAGTTCATACGCTTTTGACGGTGCCAACTGTACCGTTAACAAGGATGTGGCCGCCGCCATCAAGGGCACCCATGCGGCCGGAAAACCAATAGGGGCCCTGTGCATAGCACCGGTGATTCTTGCCAAGGTCCTTGGCAACGTTACCCTCACCATCGGCCAGGATCAGGGGACTGCAGAGAGTCTTGCCGCCATGGGAGCCCGGCACCAGGCAACCATGCAGGGTGAGATCGCCATTGATCATGAGCAGAAGGTTGTCAGCACGCCCTGCTACATGCTCAACTCCCGGATCGATCAGATTGCGGAAGGAGCGGATAAGCTGATCCGCGCCATGCTGGAAATGATGAACTAAAACAGCTTTCTCCAGGGTCGGGAATGGGCACGCTGCCTTCTCCCGGCCCTTCTGCGGTCCAAGGCTTCGCCAGGTATGGTAACACGGAGCTTGGGGCCTCCACCGAAGAGCCTTCAGAAAAAACCGTGTCTCGTGTCCTCCCCGTCCGGATATCTCAATCCTTGAGAATACCTGCAGCCACAGCGGATTTCCCGGTCGTTCAGGCCATGTCCTCAGGCCGGTGCATCCCTTCTGGAGACAAAAGACCGGTTAAAGACGGTTTACCAGCCCGGCAAAAGCAGCCGCATCCAGACACGCCTTGCCCAGCATGATACCGCTCAGCCCCGGCAGCGACCACAGCCGGCTGGCATTCTCGACCGTTACCCCGCCGCCATACAGGATCGGACGGTTGTCCGTTGCCCGGGCCACTGTCGGCAACACAGCTGTAATATCTGCCTCACTTCTTGCCATTTCCAGGGTGGCCGGAGTTTCCGGTGTATAGGCCCATATCAGTTTGGGCAACTCCTCAGAAGCCATGGCAGCCGCCTGGGTGACGATCTGATCCCGACCAAAGCAGACGATCGGGTGCAGATCTTCAACAAGTGATTCATAAACCTGTCGTGCGACATCCTGTGTTGTTTCGCGGAAGTACTGCCGCCTCTCACGATGTCCGATGAGTGTGTAGCGGGCCAGCCCCCGCAGCCAGGCTGCCGGCGTCGAACCTGTATAACTTCCCTGGGGATAGGAAGAAACCCCCTGTGCCGCCAGCGAGACCCCGGCAATCGGTTGAGCCCACTTTGCCACAGACTCCATGAAGAGTGCCGGCACAGCAATGACAACGTCCATATCAAGACGAGGGCGATACACCTCAGCAAAGACATCACACCATTGTCGAGCCCGATCCGCTGACAGATAGGCCTTCCAGTTGGCAACCACCATCTTTTTCATAGATCCTCCTGATTTCCCGGATACCAGGTCAGTCTTCATTGCGCCGGGATCTGCCTGACACCCGCCGGCCATCACCAACATGCGGTTCTTCCGCAGAATCTATTGTAAGATGAGCCGCCAGGACAGAGTGCACCTCCTCAAAATCCGCTCCGGTAACGGTGACGACTTTTGACCGGCTTTGCAGGCCGGCCTTGATGATCACCGAAGACTTAGGAAGACGCAGCAGTTTGGCGAGAAAGGCGATAACGGCTTTATTGGCCTTACCGTCTACCGGTGGCGTGGTCAACCGCAGCTTGAGTTTGCCTTCGTACAGACCGGCCAGACCGTCACGCGCAGCCCGGGGCTGGACATAAAGAGCAATGGACAGAGAACCGTCAGGAAGTGACTGCAGACAGGGAAGAGTGGTGTCAGACTGCTTCATAATATCTCAGAAACCGGTTCTCTGTCCGGAGCAGCAGCCCGGATCTTTCAGCAGGAGCTCCGGGAAAACCGGACGGCACCGGTGCATCGTCCTGTTGCCGATACCTGCGTCCGGCTGGTCATCTCCACAGACGTGCATAAAAACGACTCCCGAAGGACCGGTGTGTTTACTGAAAATACATGGCCATCTGCTGGAGTGTGGGAACAAGAAAGCTCTGCAGGAAGATAATGATTAAAATGAGTATCATGGGACTGAGATCAAGACCGCCCATCACCGGAACAACACGACGGATCCTCACGAGCAGCGGATCTGTCACCTGACGCAAAAAACGGACGATAGGATTATAGGGGTCAGCATTGACCCAGGTAATCACCGCCCGTGCAATCACCACCCAAATATAGGCGCCGAGGACGAAGTTCAGAAGTTTAGCTACAGCCATGAGAAAATTGCCCAGCATGAACATATTCGCTCTTCCCCTTGCTTATTCGGTATAGTGATTGGACGGCGGTCTGCCCGGTCTTACCGGTTTACGCCACCCGGCTCCCCACCGCAACCGGTGCAGCCACAGTTGCAAGAACGAGTCTTTCCGTTCCATCGGCCTGCTCCTCCTTGGCTGCGAGCAACATGCCCTGGGAAGCAATCCCCATGAGCTTGGCCGGTTTCAGGTTTGCAACAAGAAGAACCCGCTGACCGATGAGAGTTTCCGGAGCATAAAATTCTGCGATCCCGGCAACAACGGTCCGTTCTTCTGGAGCCCGCACCGTTAATTTGAGCAATCGCTTGGATTTGGCGACTTTTTCCGCCGCAACAATCTCCGCCACCCGCAGATCCACAGCCTGAAACTGATCAAAACTGATCAGCCCCTCCGTTGATTCAGCAGGAGCAGACGCGGCTGGCGGTTGCTTCACCGGGGCAGCTGCACTGATCTCGACTTTTTTCTCCACCCGGGGAAACAGCTGTGCTCCCTTATCGATCACCGTACCCGGTGGAACTTCACCCCATCTTTGCAGGTCATCAAGTGTGATGTTCCTGAACTGTCGCTCCATGCCCAATGCCGCCGCCATTTTTCGGGCCGCATCCGGCATGACCGGTCTCAGGAGCACCGCAACCTTCCACAGCGATTCGGCCAAAAAGTAAAGGACTGTCCGCAGCCGGTCTGCCTGGCGCGGATTCTTGGCCATCTCCCAGGGTGCGTTGGTCACGATATACCGGTTCAGCAGTCCGATCACCTCCCATACCGCTTGCAACGCCTTGTGGAACCTGAACCCGTCCATACTCTCCCGGTAGTCGATCACAGTGGCGGTAAACGCGCTCATCAGGGCCCGGTCATCCGGGGTAATGGTGCCCGCCTCCCGTTCCGGAACCTGTCCGCACGTATACCTGTCGATCATGGCCAGGGAACGGGAGAACAGATTGCCCAGATCATTGGCGAGGTCCGCATTATGGCGGGCCTGGATGGCGTCACCGGAGAATGAGGCATCAAGACCGAAACTCATTTCCCGAAGCACAAAGTAACGCAGCGTGTTCACACCAAAGGTATCGACCAGCTCCTTCGGACGGACGACATTGCCAAGTGATTTGGACATCTTGGTGGCATCCACATTCCAGTATCCGTGTACATGGAGGCGCTGATACGGCCTGAGCCCCATGGCCCGGAGCATGGTCGGCCAATAAACGGCGTGCGGTTTGAGAATATCCTTGGCAATGACATGTTCCGCCACAGCCCAGCAGGTGTTGAAATCAGGTCCGTCCGGATACCCGATGCCGGTGAGGTAGTTGATCAGAGCGTCAAACCAGACATAGGTTACGAAATCAGTATCAAAGGGCAAGGGGATACCCCAGGTCAAACGTGAAGTCGGCCGGGAGATACAGAGATCCTCCAGAGGATCGCTGAGAAAGGACAGCACCTCGTTCCGGTAACGCTCCGGAGTGATGAAGTCAGGGTTGGTTTTGATGTGATCGATCAGCCAGTCCTGGTACTTCGACATCCGGAAAAAATAATTCTGTTCAGTAATGGGGCTGGGCTCGACTAGATGGTCGGGGCACTTACCGTCCACCAGTTCTTTTTCAGTCAAAAACCGCTCACATCCCCGGCAGTAGAGACCTGAGTATTCACTGAAATAGATATCACCGGCATCGTAAACCTGCTGGAGGATATCCTGCACTGTCTGAATATGATTGGCGTCAGTGGTACGGATAAAATAATCAGGATCAACCGACAGCAGCGGCCAGGTCTTCCGAAAGGCGGCCGCCACCCGGTCGACATAGACCCGGGGATCTTCTCCCGCTCTGGCTGCCGCCTCGGCGATCTTTTCGCCGTGCTCGTCTGTTCCGGTCTGGAAACGGACAGCATCTCCGCAGAGTCGGCGAAAACGGCTGTAGGTGTCAGCAACTATCGTAGTGTAGGCATGCCCCAGGTGCGGCATGGCATTGACATAGTAGATCGGGGTCGTGACGTAGGTGGGCATACTGTCTCAATTGTTAGGATGAACAGTGGAAAAGAAAATCATGGTACAGGTTCAGTCAGAAAGAGTCTATCCTCCGGGGTCATGGATTACCCTTCTTCGTCTGCTTCCTGATCCTTCCCTGTGTCGTTTTTCATCTTTCTGCTGCGTTTACCGGCGGTTTTCCGGGTTACCGCCTTGAGAACCGGATCAGCAGAACGCCATTGGTCCTCAGTAAACACTCTCTCCTCACCCTGGGACGAGATCGCCGCCACCTGACCAAGCAGAGGAATCAAACGGGTGACCTGGTAAACCGTGCCCTCGAACTCGATCTGCCGTCCAACCCGGGGCATCCCTTTTTTCATTGTCTTGTAGTTCTCATACTCATAGGTCAGGCAGCAGAGCAGACGGTTGCACACCCCTGAGATCTTCGCCGGATTCAGGGGGAGATCCTGGGTTTTTGCCATCTTGATCGAAACCGAGTCAAAACTCGTTAAAAACAGTGAGCAGCACAGCTCCCGCCCGCAGTGACCGATGCCTCCGATCATCTGTGTTTCATGGCGGACTCCGATCTGACGCATCTCTATACGGGTCCGGAACTCATGTACGAGCATCTTGACGAGCTCCCGGAAATCCACACGGCTTTCAGCGGTGAAATAAAAAATTATCTTTGAGCCGTTAAAAAATCGCTCCACCCGGACGAGATGCATGGGCAGATGAAGTGCCCGGATACGATCCTGACAGAGAAGAAAGGCCTCATGCTCCAGCTGTGTGAGAAGGGTATACTTTTCATCCTCTTCCTCACTCACCCGGCGCTGAATATGGAAGCCTGCCGCCCGGTCCCCTTCGGGTACTCCCGGGCTGCGATCGGCAATGGTGGCCGGCTCAACGCCGTGTTCCATGCGCACCATAACCCGGTCACCCGGAACCAGGTCAGCCAGATGGGCATTGGCAGTAAACCGCTGCCCCTCTTTACGGAAATATATCTTATAGTAGTAGAGCGCCTTTTCTCCACTGCTGCTCTCCATTATGAAGGATGGATCATCAGCAGTTTGCGGTGCGCTTGGCTGTTCAGTCATACTGTTTCGGTGTCGTGTATGTGCAGTCAAGGAGTTCCAGAAGAAGAACTTCACTGAGCAGACCACGGTTACAGTTTCCGGCAAGTGCCTGTTCCGCCAGATCAATGGCCGCAATCTTAGCAGAAAGCCTGTCCAAATTCCAGCGTTCTCTTAGCTGCTCCGTCTGAAGGGGCATGTTCGGAACAGGTAAACCACAGTGTACAACCATCATATCTTTTAAAAAAATCCGTAATAAATGCAGGACCGTCTCCAAACCGTCCTTGCAGTCGGCCAGTGTCATGGCCAGCGTGATCGCCTGCTCAATCCGCTGTGCGCTGGACTCGCCCTCTGCCGCCACGGCCTGGACAATGCGATGGTAAATCGGCAGCACCTCCCCGCTCTCCATCCGTAACGCCCGCCCGGGACATCCTCCGGTCAGAGCGGCGAGCGCCTGACAGCCGGCGGTATCGAGATCTGGACGATGCTGTTGGATAATCGCGGCTGTCTCCTCAAGTGACAGCGGAATAAAAGGAATGATCTGGCAGCGGGAGACAATGGTCTCAAGAATGGAGTCAAGACTGTTACCGACAAGAAGAAGGAGATTGTCCGGTGGAGGTTCTTCAAGGAGTTTCAGAAGACTGTTCCCTGCTTCCCGGCGCATGGTCTGCACCTCCTCTAGGATAACGACCCGCACCTTGCTTTCAAGCGGTGCAAAGTTGAGTGTTTTTTTCAGATCGCGGATCTGATCGATTTTAAGGGCGGCACCGTCCGGCTGAATGCGCAGGAGATCCGGATGAGCGCCGGATTGAAATTTACGACAGCCCGGACAGGCCCCGCACGGTCGTTCATTTCGCGAACCCCGGCAGAGCAGAGCTGCTGCCAGCTCCAGAGCGCAGGTCGTTTTGCCGATGCCGTCCGGCCCGGCGAACAGATAGGCATGAGCCATACGGCCACTCGTCAGAGCCCTGTCCAACAGGGTAAGAGCCCGTGTCTGTCCTACAAGCGAGGAAAACATCATGACCTAAAAAAGGGACCGCTGACGATGAGCCGGCGAAGGTTTTTCCCTGGGCTGCCGGGCCGGCTCTGAGGGCGGGAAAGTCGCCGCCGGAGGAACCTCCCCGGTCTGATCAGCCGTCTCCTCCTGACTCTCTCCGCTCGCGCGAAGATAAAGATACCGCTCCAGGTGACGCTGGTAATCGGTCCACTGCCAGCCGCTGCCGGCCATCCTGCCGCATAATGCCTCCATATACTGCATCTTGGCGTCCATATCATCGAGATGATGGAGCACAACGGCCTCCGGCGTCATGGGCAGCACAGGGGATCCGAATCCGTACTGACCATGATGACTGAGAATCATGTGCAAGAGCCTGTCCAGCTGCTCTTCGGTGATCGTTGTCACCTGCTCGGCCGCCCGGCGTACAATATCCACACCCATGACCAGATGACCGACCAGACGTCCCCGATCCGTGTACTGAAAAGCCGGCGTGGAGAAATCGAACTCCTCAATCTTGGCAAGATCATGGACCAGCGCCCCGGCGATCAGCATGTCACGATCGATCATCGGGTAATGGCCTGCCACCTTTTCCGCCATGCCGACAATCGACAGGGTATGTTCCATCAGGCCGCCGATATAGGCATGGTGCAACTTTTTCGCTGCCGGCGCCCGTTGAAACTTCATTAACACTTCTCCCTGGAAGACATTACGCAAAAGGAGTTGCAGCGCCGGATCAGCAATAGAGTCGATCACTGCTGAAAGCTCGGCAGTCATCTCAGCCGGGGGTCTTGTGCTCACCGGCATAAAAAAAGACATGTCCACCACTGTCCCGTCCACCTTCTGCAGAGAGGTCACACTCATCTGCAACTGGTCACGGAAAGGTTTGGCCACAGCCTGAACGAGGGCGACATCTCCCTCTGCAACCAGGGCGTCATACTGGGGCGCGTTTTCCCAAACCCGGGCCTCGACCTCACCGGTCCGGTCCATCAGTGTCATGGCAAGGTAAGGCTTGCCGGTCTTTGTATCCGCCAAATTTTTTTTCGATACCAGGAAGAGATCCTTCAGCTGCTGTCCCGCGGTCAGTTCATTGACAAATATTTTTTTCTCCTGAATATTCATCCTCTGCGCTCCTTTTCAGTCGCCGGTATTCTCTGCCGGGCGACCGGTCGAAGACCGTCCTGTCTCTGCTTCTGCTCCCAGGTTTGCGGCTTCGACAAATTCAGGTATAGTATAATTCCGGATTCAACAGGCCAAAGTGATACACCATCTCCACAACCCCGCGCAATCACTTATGCACATCGATCTTCTGATCACCAACGCGACAGTTCTACCCTTCCCCGGCAGAAACGAGGTGATTGCCAACGGGTTTGTAGCGATCAGCGGTGCAGCGGTTCACGCAATCGGGCCCATGTCCGCCTGCCCGGAAACAGCGTCGACGACAGTGATCAGCGGAGAGGGACAGCTGGTCATGCCCGGACTGGTCAATGGACACTGCCATGCCCCCATGACCCTGTTTCGCGGACTTGCCGATGATCTTGATCTGCAGACCTGGCTTCATGCGCACATCTTCCCGGCCGAAGCCCGGCAGGTTGATCCGGAAATGGTGTACTGGTGCAGTAAACTGGCAGCTGCAGAAATGCTGCTCAGCGGTACAACCACCTTCGCTGACGGTTATTTTCTGGAAGATGAGGTGGCACGCGCCTGCGTGGAAACAGGTATCCGGTGTGTGGCGGGCCAGGCTGTCCTTGATTTTCCGGTTCCAGGTGTTCCTGACCCTGCACACAACATCAGAATCGCCGCTCGCTTCCTGGAGCGCTGGCAGGGGCGCAACCCCCTGATCACAGCCGGAATCTTTACCCACTCCGCCTATACCTGTTCAAACACAACGTTGCAACGGGCCAAAGAACTGACGCGCCGTCTACAGGCGCCTCTCTTTATCCACGTTGCTGAAACCGAGGGCGAGGCCTGTGACATCGCCGAACCGCTGGCTCCGACCCCGATCGGTCACCTCGAAGCTCTGGATCTCCTCGATCCCGGGACAGTCTGCATCCATTGCACATGGGCGACAGAAAGCGACATCGCCGATATCAGGACAAGCGGCTGTGCAGTGGTCACCTGTCCGCAGAGCAATGCCAAGCTGGCTTCCGGCCGCATGCCGCTCCGTGCCATGATGAAGGAGCACATACGACTGGCTCTGGGCACAGACTCGGCAGCCTCCAACAACAGCCTCGATCTCTTCCGGGAACTGGATTTTGCCGCCAAAGTGCACAAGGTCAATCCCCATGATCCTGCAGCTGCACCCGCCGACAAACTGCTCCACATCGCTACTGCCGGCGGAGCCGCGGCATTAGGACTGCCAGGCGGACACGGCACCCTGACGCCCGGCGCCCCCGCTGACCTCATCCTCCTTGACCTCCGCCGACCGCATCTTCAGCCCTTCCACGGTCCCCGGCTTCTGGCCTACAGTCAGGCCGGCAGCAGTGTCCGCACAGTGATCGTCCATGGCCGGATTGTGGTTCAGGATCGGCAATTCCACACCATTGACCTCAGGGAAACCTGTACTCGTGTCCGGAAACTGGCAACCGGATAAACCCTCCCGGACACAGCAACCATGCATAACGGAGTACACCATGTCTCAGCCCATTCTGCAACCCATCGGTACAGTTCACTGCGATATCACTTCCCGGGAAGATGCACCGAAAAACTACGATATATCAGATCGAAAAGGTACTCTGGAAATTGATCCGGCCTTTCAGGCGGGCTTGCAGGGGATCGCAGCCGGACAGACCATTGTTGTCCTGTTCTGGCTGGATCGGTCAGATCGAACACGACTTCAGGTCTATCCTCGGGGTGACCGTTCCCGCGGCCTGCACGGTGTCTTTGCCACACGCAGCCCGGACCGGCCGAATCCCATTGCCGTCTCCGAACTGCGGGTGCTGGCAATACATGACAACATTCTCGAAGTTGTCGGGCTGGATATCCTCGACGGTACCCCGATCATCGACATCAAGAAGAAGATCACCCCTGAGGATCGTCCGGAGAGATGACATTCTGAACAGCTGCACCGCCGGCAGCGTCAGACATTGAAACGGATGTTCAGGATATCTCCGTCAACAACTGTGTAGTCCTTGCCCTGAACAGCGACTTTACCGGCTTTTTTCAGTTCGGCCTCACTTCCCAGGGCAATCAGCTCGTCGTATTTCATGACCTCCGCCCGGATAAATCCCTTCTGCAGATCCGAGTGAATGACACCGGCAGCCACCGGAGCGGGTGAATTGACCCGAACAAGCCACTGGTGCACCTCGTCCTTTCCCACGGTGAAAAAGGAGATGCGGCCCAAAGCCTTAAGACACAGGCCGGTCAGGACCTCAAGCGCGGGCTCTTCAATGCCCATGTCCTGCAGAAATTCACGGCGCTCCTCCTCACTTTCAAGCAGGGCTATTTCCGACTCCACCTTGGCTGATACGGTCATTGCCTCCATCCTGTGAGCTCCGCACAGATCGCGGGCCCTGTCAAGCAGAGAGGTGTCGCTGACCTCGTCTTCACCGATGTTGAAAACAAGAATCATCTCCTTTCTGGTGAGCAGAGGATAACTTCGGATCAGAAGATCCTCCTCTTCACTCAGCTCAAGCAGCCGCAGCGGGAGATCATTTTCCAGATGCTCCTGCAGACGTTTAAGCAGATCAAGCTCCTTGAGCTGCCGTTCATCCTTCCCCTTCTTCAAACCTGTCTCCAGGCGCTCGATGCGTTTTTCAAGAAAAAGCTGGTCGTGGAGCTGTAACTCGGCGTTGACCGCCGCAACATCCCGTAAAGGATCCACAGAACCGGCCGCATGGTATACCGAGGCATCTTCAAAGGCGCGCACCACATGGCATAAGGCATCAACATCACTGATATCACGGAAGATATCGCCCTTGACGACCGCCTCTTGCTCCAGCTTGGGTAAAAGCACGAAGTCGATACGCGCCCTCGTCTCTTTTTTCGGCTGATACATGGCCACCAGCCGATCAAAACGTTTATCAACGATATCTGCCGTACCGGGAACGGGCTTCATCACCCCTCCGGTTTCCTGTACCTCGTTGCCGGTCAGCACTTGAAAGAGCGTTTTCTTCCCGGTCTGCGGCAAACCAATAATACCAACTTTCATATCTTCCTCTACAGATCAAAACCCCGATCCGGGGCGTGCTCCACGCCTGACAGGCGTTACGCGGCTTGCGATGACAGCATAAAATAAAAAAGGGGTTAAGCTGATCCAGCCTAACCCCTTGGATGTGTGGCGCGCCTGGAGAGATTCGAACTCCCGACCTACGGATTCGTAGTCCGGCGCTCTATCCAGCTGAGCTACAGGCGCTAAAACAATTTGATTCTATACTCTGAACACGAGGCGGATTCAAGTTTTTTTTACCGCCCCTCACATCCTGTCAGTAAAGGCCGGGTTCTTCGTTGTCCGCCACCGAATGCAGGAAGATCAGGATTCGGTCTCGCCTTCCAGAAAATCAATCTGGCTTTCCATTGGTTTTAATTCGAAGCTGGGAATTATTTCAATACGCGCCGAGTGCCTGGTTTCCAGTTCAACAAGCTCAGCCCGCTTTTTATTGAGCAGATACTGTGCAACATCAAGCGGCAGGCGGCATTCAATTCTTCCCACCTTCTTTCGGCTCACCCCGGTCTGGATGCGACGCAGATAGTAGAGGGCCAGCGTCTCAACTGAGCGGACAACCCCCCGTCCCTGACAGTGATCGCAGGTCCGATAGCTCCCCTTTTCAATCGGCGCCCCCATCTTCTGCCGGGAAATCTGCATAAGACCGAAACGGGAGATCCGGCTGATGTCAACTTTCGCCTTGTCCCGTTTCATGCTCACCTTGACCTGACGCTCGACCTCCCGAATATGCTTTTTGTTCCGCATATCGATGAAGTCAACCACTATCAGTCCTCCCAGATCCCGCAAGCGCAACTGTCGTGCCAGTTCGGCAGCCGCCTCCATATTGGCCAGAAAGATTGTCTCATCAAAATCAGCGTTCTTCGATGTCCGTCCGGAGTTGACATCAATGGCGACCAGCGCCTCAGTGGGATTGATGACAATCGAACCGCCGGACGGCAGCGGTACCTGCGGTCTGAAAATCGATTCAATCTGCTCTTCGATGTTAAACTGATTGAAAATCGGCTTCACACCGCGATGGAGCTTCACCTTGACCTGTTGCTGTTCCTTCGGCAGCAGACTGATAAAGGCATTGACATTGTCCAGCGACTCTTTCGTATCAACGATAATCTCTTTAATCTCCGGGAAAAAATAATCCCGAAGAAAACGGACCACCGTATCACGCTCCTCATAGACCAGAGCCGGTGCCTCCAGGGTCTGACCGCGGTGCTTGACCTCTGCCCACAGATCAAGCAGGCTCTGAAGATCTTTTTCCAGAACTGTTTTCGTAATCTCGGCGCTGGCGGTTCTGATAATGTAGCCGATACCTTCGGGAATCTCGAACTCGCTCATAATTTCCCGCAAGGCGGCCCGCCGCTCCTCACCGACAATCTTCCGTGAAATACCGGCGGAATCACTGCCGGGCATCAGCACCAGGCAGCGACCGGGCAGGGAAAGGTAGGTCGTCATGTTGGCCCCCTTGTTCCCGGTGACCTCTTTTACGACCTGCACAAGCACCTCCTGCCCTTTTTGCATGACCTCTTCAATTTTCAGCTTTTTCCACTGCTGCTGGGCAATGAGGTCACGAATACGTTCACTCACATCCTCACGATAATATTCGGGATGAATCTCGTTGAAGGGGAGAAAGCCGTTCCGGCCGGTTCCGATATCCACGAAAGCGGCCTGGAGGTTTGCCTCTATGGAAACAATCCGGCCCTTATAGATGTTGTTTTTGGTTGATTCACGTTCGCTGGTGGTTACATGAAACGACTCGAGCCTTCCGTCTTCAACGAGAGCCACACGACATTCCTCCGGCTCTTCCGCGTTGATAAACAGCTTGTAAACAACCGGTTTTTCGGGAAGTTCAGGATGATCATCCTCAACCACATCATCGTGTTCCTCCTCATCCTCCACATCGGCCGCCGTTTCTCCGGCCTCATCTGTACTCTCCAGCACCTCCTCAGAACTTTCCGGAGCCTGTTCCTGCGGAGATCGCTTCTTACTGCTCCGGCGGGGTCGCCGCTTTTTGGGTGGTACCGGTTTTGCCTCGGGTTCTGCAGCTGTGGCGGCCTCCGCAGTGCTCTCTTCACCAGTCTCCCTGATCGGCGCTTCCGCCTCAGGCCCGCTCTCTCCGACTGCCGACTCTTTTGCTGACTCAACGTGTTCAGCAGATGAAAGCTGTTCCTTTTCCCCGACCGGCATCTCGACTTCATCGTCAGGCCGGGCGTGCCGGACTGCCGCTTCCGGCGGAGGCGCTGCTGCTGACTGATCGGGAATACTCTTCCACCAGGCACCGGTTCGTGCCTTGCGTCTTGGCAAAGATGTATTTTTTTCCTCGTTCTGCTCTTGTTCTGTCTCTATCATTCGTTTCCTATCACTTTCTTGTGGCAATCTGCTCTGCTCACCCGGCTGAATCAGGTTTTAAACATGTTCCTGACAATCTCTATCAGCGGGCCCCGTGTAATAACGGGTTCCTTCATGAACTTTGATGTGCAGGATTCCAGCCTGCACGAGCGGCATGAGCAGCTGCTCAACTTTTCCCGGCCCGCCGAGGCGGAAAAGCCGGTCTATATCAGCGGCGGTACAGGGCCGCCGTTGCACAATTTCCTGTATTTCCTCCAGCGCCACGGACAGGGATACCGGGGAAACAGATACCTTGTCGTCTGAAAGACGCCGGTTTGTCACATCCTGATCAGCAAAGGATACATCAACCGGCAGATTGAGTTCAGCACCAAGCCGGGATGCACAGGCTGACAGTTCTTCCGCCTGCAGGGGGTGCGCCGCCGGATCCGCCGGCGGACGTACCACTGTGTTCAGCTGTATTCTATCAAGTCGCATCATCCTGAGTGCAGCCGTCAGGGCGTCCAGATCCTCTGGAGAATCATTCATTCCTCGAACCAAAAGAATCTCAAGCCATATCAGACCGGAAAAGGCGTGGCTGAAAAGGGTCAGGCCTTCGATAACCTTCCACACATCCACTCCCGCCGCCGGACGATCAACTCTGGCAAAACTCTCCGGCCGGGCTGCATCAAGGGAAGGGACAACAATATCTGCGGCCATGAGATCACAACGGACCGTCTCGTCATTGAGCGTTGTCCCGTTCGTCAGAACAACCACCGGTTTACGGGCTGTGTCCTTTATATAGCGGAGGATTATACCGATGTCACTGTGCAGGGTCGGCTCTCCCTTGGCTGTCACAGTCAACACATCCACCGTATCAAGCAACTCCGGTTGCCTGCACCAGTCAGCCACTTCTGCCATGACTGCGGTCGCCGGCGAGTAGGCGGCCCGTCGGTTCACCGTTGCAGCTGTCGGTCCGACCTCGCAGTAGACACAGTCGAGGTTGCAGATTTTTTTGGGAAACAGATCGATGCCGAGAGAGCGGCCGAGTCGCCTGGAATTCACCGGGCCGAAAATATAGTTCATACAGTGTTGCGGGCGGCCACAGATGCCGCAACCGGCCCTCAAGAAAAAATCAGTGCAAGCTCCGGAAAATCAGGCCATTGAGGATTGTCATGAATGGGGGTTTTTATCCGAATTCGCCCGGCAGCGCAAGGCAAATCTGTGAGTTTTTGCTTGACACAATGTAGGCGGACACGTACAGTCGAACCCATTGCCGTCGACGGTTCTCCCTTCTGTTTCACCCGTTGTGACGGGGTGTTACATGCCGTGATACCTTTATTCAAACATGGAGACTCCGGCTTAACGTTCCTCATCCTATATTCAGCCACCCGAAGGAGTCGATCGAGGTGCACCACGCTAAAACTTCCGCTCCGATCCTTGCCTGGACTCTTTTCTTTCTCACACTGCTCTTCCTTCCTCCGGTCGCCCAGGCGGATGCGGTTCAGGCCCGCCAGTGGGAACTGAATGCGGATAAACTGACCAGACACGAGACCCCCCCGACCATTATCGCTGAAGGGAATGTCATCCTCAAAAAACAGGAACCGGCAACAACGATCAAGGCGGACACTGTTTCCTATGACATCGCAAACAGTGTGCTCACCGTCACCGGAAACGTGTTAATCGATGTCGGCACCGACCGGCTGGTTGCGGACTCCGGGACAATTGACCTGGAAAAGGCGACCGGTACCTTTCACAATGCAACTGTTGTCCGGCAGGACAAGGAAATCCATTTTGAAGGCAGGGTCATTGAAAAAACCGGAGCTCTGACCTATCACATTGCCGACGGGTGGGTGATTACCTGTAAACTTGAACCCGGACAGACGCCTCCCTGGTCCTTTGCCGCTGCCGACGTGGATATCACCGATGGCGGTTATGCCTGGCTCACCCATGCCACCTTCCGCATCCTTGACGTACCCGTTCTCTATACCCCTGTCATGGTCCTGCCTGCCAAACGCAAGCGGCAGACCGGCATGCTCTTTCCGACGTTTTCCCTGTCAGATCGTGACGGTTTCAGCCTGGAAACACCGTTTTTTCTCAACATCTCGCCGAGCACTGATCTCACGCTCTACCCCCGCTACATTGCCAACCGGGGAATCATGACCGGAGCAGAGTTCCGGTACATACTCGATGAGAACAGCAAGGGCATGCTGATGGGAAACTTCCTCAATGACAGGCTCTCCGATCCAAATGAAGTTGACTATTACAGAGAAGGTCACTTCAGCCACACAAACTCAAACCGGTACTGGTTACGCGGCAAAGCCGACCAGGATATCGGTTCCTGGACCACGAGGCTCGATCTTGATCTTGTCTCTGATCTTGATTATCTGCGCGAATTCGATATCGGCTCAACCGGATTCAGTATCAGTCAGGAGAAGTTCTCCGATGCATTCGGCCGCGGCTTCATCGATAAAACGAACAAGTACCGGGAAAACACCGTTGCCACACTTCGCTCATGGGAGAACGGCACATCACTGCTCGGCGAGGCCATGATCATCAACGATGTGAGCGAGCAGATCTACACCGACAACAATCCCTCCAAAGCATGGACACTGCCTTCGCTCACCTACTCAGGCGTGCTGCCCGTCACCTTTCTGAACGGCCCTGATTTTGTATGGAATACCAACTATACCAACTTCTGGCGGGACAAAGGCGTCAATGCCCAGCGAATCGACATATCCCCCGCACTCTCAACAGGAATTCCCATCAGTCCGTATCTGGAGGCAGTCATCTCCGGCGGCTTCCGCACCACCTCCTATCTCATCGATGCCAATGGTGCTGATGAATGGGAGGGAAAAGATTCAGAAAACCGCTTTCTCTCTCATTTCAGCAGTGAACTCGGTACAACGCTGATGCGTGATTTTGCAGTAAGTCTGAGCGGCGGAAACAGTCTCAACCATACACTCAGACCATTTGTCGGATACGGCCACACCTCCATTCCCGACAGAAAAACACTGCCGCAGTTCGACATGACTGACGATCTGGAGGAAGAAAACGCCGTCTATTTCGGCATCAACAACTTCTTCTCCATAGCCGGTGAAAAGAACGGTCGGGAATTTGAACGGGAGTATGCCTTCCTCAAGGCGAAGCAGGGCTACGATCTTCGCAACGAAAAAAGCAACGAGCCGCTCACACCCGTTATCGTTGAAACCGGATTCTATCCGCTGCAGAACATGCGGATCAAGTACACCACCCACATCGATGTCTACGGTGACGGAGCCTTCCTCCACTCCATCGACAGTGACTATTACAGCGAAACCGGCA
>JAAYDD010000212.1 GCA_012729435.1 Desulfobulbus sp. | reverse complement strand
TCACCTGAGCCTTGTTGTCCACCGGCCTGATAGCCAGCGAAATAACCGGGGCCGGAACATGCATTGAACTCATCGACCAGTTGTGGCCCGGGCTGCAAAACGTATCACCGGATGCACAGTCAACTCCGAACAGAGCGACGATATCACCGGAACCAGCGCCTTCAATTTCCTCCATATCCTCCGCATGCATCCTCACAAGGCGGCCGACCTTGGTTTTTTTACCGGTGCGGCTGTTGACGATCGTATCTCCTTTTTGAATCATACCCTGAAAAGTCCTGATATAGGTCAGCTGACCGTAACGGCCGTCTTCCAGCTTGAAAGCAAGAGCGACCAAGGGATCAGCCGGATCATTGCTGACCACCACCTCTTTTTCATCATGATCCAGATCAACCGCTGTATTCTCAACATCAGTCGGGCACGGGAGATAGTCATTGACTGCATCAAGAAGCAACTGCACCCCCTTGTTCTTGTAAGCTGACCCGATGAGAACCGGAGTCAGCTCCAGACTGATGGTGCCACGGCGGATAGCGTCATGAATCATCTGCTCCGGAATCTCATCTTCAGCCAGTATGGCCTCCATCAGTTCATCCGAAAACATTGAGACCGCATCAAGCAGTTCTTCCCGCTTGGCCTTCGCCTCCTCCAGCAGATCATCCGGGATGTCGTCATGACGAACAGTAGTGCCCTGAGCTCCTTCAAAATACACCGCTTTCATACTGACGAGATCAACCATCCCCTGCAGATCACTTTCCAGACCGATGGGTATCTGAACCATCACCGCGTTGAGATCAAGTTTCTCACGCAGCTGCTGGGTAACGCGGTAGGGATTTGCTCCGGTTCGATCACACTTATTGATAAACGCAATGCGCGGCACCTTGTACCGTGTCATCTGACGGTTTACGGTGATTGACTGCGACTGAACACCGCCCACAGAACAGAGTATCAGAACCGCACCATCCAGCACCCGCAGAGCGCGCTCGACCTCAATGGTGAAATCGACGTGACCTGGTGTATCAATAATATTGATATCACAGTCTTTCCAGGAACAGAAGGTGGCGCCGGACTGGATTGTAATGCCCCGTTCTCTCTCCAGTTCCATAGAATCCATGGTAGCACCGACCCCATCTTTTCCTCGGACCTCATGGATGGTATGGATACGTTGAGTAAAAAACAGAATTCGTTCAGTCAGTGTTGTTTTGCCCGAATCAATATGGGCACTGATACCGATATTTCGTACTTTCTGTAAATCCTTTTTCATAACGTGTTCCTCGGTGTCCACCTCGTTTCCCAGCCGCTTGCATTCTGGCGGACCATGTTCTTATACTGACAAATAAAAAAGGAGTTACAGCCGGTTCTGCAACTCCATGTTGAATACATGTTGAAGTGGTGATGAGCAAAGAAGATAAATTCGGGACGAACAGACGATTTTACAAATCATCAGCTCAGTGGCTTAACTCCACACTTCTACAAAGAGAATGCTCCAATAGCTTTCCAGCACGCTATTTAAATAAAAATGGCCTTTTTAATGGGTAAAGAGCCGACAGTCAATACTTTTTTGAATTTTCCGGAACCGATTTTCACGATCTGCCTTGACATCGTTGAAAGTCATTAAAAACAGACCTGAGCATACGCCGCTGCATGCTCCTGACGCTCTGACCCGGGAAAGCGTGAAACAGACCGTCTGAAAGAATCGCGAACAAAAGCAGCGATGCCGGATGTTGGGCAACAGACAGGTTGCTCTGTACACGTTTTAAGTGCAGAGCAGTTCCTACGAGAGCAGATCCGACAGCTCTTCCGGCGTCAGCAGAGCACTGGGCTGCTGCCGGCGTCGGTCTTCATTCTGACGGCGGTCAACATTCTTTCTTCGATCCACCCCGAGCCGGGGATGCAAAAGAGAACGGATCCAGCATGTAAAACGAGGAAAACGTCTGCCCGAGGTCAAACGGACATCCTGCCTCCTCTCACCACCCTGCCGTCGGTCTTTCAACTGCCTGCGGTCCGTCGTGCGGGAGC
>JAAYDD010000211.1 GCA_012729435.1 Desulfobulbus sp. | reverse complement strand
TCAAGGAGATACATGTCAACAAGGGTAAAGAAGGCGGTGACTGCGAGCGGACCGTAAATAATACCTATCAGTCCGGAAAGACTCATGCCGCCGATGATGGAAAGGAGCACCAGAAGGGGGGGTAACTTTGCCTGATTACCGATGAATCTGGGTTTGATGAGGTAGTCAACGATAAAGGTGAGAATAAGATAAAACAAGACGGTGGCGAGGGCCTGCCAGCCGTTTCCCATGAGCAGCAGGATCAGTGATGCCGGGAGAAGAACAAGGCCGACACCGACAATAGGCATGAAGGCCACAACAGCCATGACTGAACCCCAGAGGACCGGTGAGGTGAATCCCATAGCTGCAAAGTAGATCCCGCCGCAGATCCCCTGTATCAAACCGCTGAGACTGTTACCGATGAGAAGCACCCCGGAAATAGAGGAGAAACGGGCAATAAGAAAGCGGTTTTGTGAGGCGGGCAAAGGGGAGAGGCGCAGGAGAAAATCAGTCAGCCGGTCGAATTCGATAAGCAGAAAGAAGACCCCGATGATGACAATGACAAACTGAAGAACAAACCGGAGGATGTTAGTGGCCCAGCCTGAAACCTGATTGTAGATGAATAGGGCCGCAGAGGTGGACAGATCAGCGATCAATCCGGTTAACCGGTCAAGATGAAAAGGAATACCCAGCTCACCCAGCAGGGTCTGACTCTGGTGGACCAGAGTGTTATTGTGCAGATTTTCATGAAAAAGCGATATGATTTCGTTTCCTTTGATCAGGGTGATCATTGCCGGGATTTCGATGGAAAGGGCGCCGATACAAAACAACAGCGGGAAGAAAATACATAAAGTAATGAGCAGGCAGGTAAGAGTTGCAGCAATCCACGGTCGGAGTGTTGAGTCAAGCCTGCTGTATACCGGATAAAAGACGCTTGCCAGGAGGAAAGCAAGAAAGAGCTGTGTCCAGAACGGCCACAGCACCCGGCCGAGCATCAATGTCGTGATGAAAAAGAGAGAAAGGAAGGTGATCCGCTGAATGTTTGTCGGTGTTTGCATGGATATCGGCAGAAAAGAAGCAGTTAGGTTGATGATCACAAGAAAGGTGGTGCAGTACTGTACGAGGTCTGAATGTGAAGCGCCAGTCGAATGTGACCGGATAACCGACAGGTGAAGAGAAAGCCTGTGTTACCTCTTCTGTCTGTTCTGGAAAATGCTTGCAAGCGAACAGTTGATAGTGTAGGTTAATCTACTTTTGATAAATATGGATTATGAGTGTCGGGGCGTAGCGCAGTCTGGTTAGCGTGCCTGCCTTGGGAGCAGGAGGTCGGGCGTTCAAATCGCCCCGCCCCGACCAGTAATAAGGGTTGGCTTTTTCAGGCCGGCCTTTTTTTTTGTAAAAAGTACGGCTGGATGCAATGGCTTTTGTACAGGTGGAATTGAGAGATTTCATTGACGGATATCAATCTTTACAGGTCGGTATTTTCCGTACGACGGGTTTCTCTGTTTTTATGTGCATCAGCCTGTTGACAGAGTTATTATAACCATCGGTTCCCGGGTCGTGGATCTGATGGCGGTTTTGGCGATTTAGAAGTTGACCTGGTGATGTGTTCCTCCCTGGGAGGTAATTGGCGGGAGAGGCGCTTTAAAAGATGATCCGGTGCCTGACTTTTCATGAAGATTCAGTCTGTTTTTGGATGGTTCTGACGCAGACCTGTCTGTTTAACAGATCGATTGCCGGGGCGGTGCTATGACTGAGCAGATGGATCTTGAAGAAAAAATCGCTGTTGGTGCACAAGTCATCGTA
>JAAYDD010000210.1 GCA_012729435.1 Desulfobulbus sp. | reverse complement strand
CTTCAGGACAGGGATGAGCAGAGACTGCTGCACCGCTTCACCTCGGTAACGAAAGCCACTTTAAAAGGAACACTGATCATCGGCGCTCTCCAGGGATTTATCTGCGGACTTGCCTTCATGTGGGCAGGTATTCAGGCACCGGTCTTCTGGGGATCAATGATGGCGATCTTGTCAATTGTTCCGGCTTTCGGCACTGCCATCATCTGGGGACCGGCATTGATCCTCCTGATTCTGAAGGGAGAATTCATAGGTGGAGGGATCCTGGTCGTACTCTGTGGTGTGATAGCCGGTAACCTTGACAACATTCTGAGGCCGAAGCTCGTGGGAAAAGACACCGAACTCCACGATCTCCTGATCCTGTTCGGTACCCTCGGCGGTATCACCATGTTCGGTATCCTGGGTATTATCATCGGCCCGATCATTGCTGCACTGTTCACCACTATCTGGGAAATTTACGGCAATGCCTTTTCCGATTATCTTCCGGAGGTCGGGCCGCTGTTCCGTTCTGACACGGACAAACCTGTAAAAACGTCTCCACCAGCACTGCAACCCGAGCAGCCCGAATCAACACCGATACCGGTTGCCGCTCAGGATAAGACGAAAGCCTCTGCAGCACAAACGAGCCACGATGCAACCGACGCAACCGACTGAACAACCGCGCATGGAAGGCGATTCTGCAGAGGAGATCAGCGTCAATCCGATCACAAAACAGTCATGTTCATATGAATAAAATAAAACTGTTCAATACCGAATGCATCACAACAACAGGAAAACAACATATGAGTGAGACCAAACGGCTAAAAAACACCGGACTGCGCGGAGTAACCGTGGCTGACTCTGCCATCAGTTTTATAGACGGCGAAAAAGGGATCCTTATTTATCGCGGATACCGTATCGAAGATTTAGTCGCTTACTCCACGTTCATGGAAACAGCATACCTGCTGCTCTTTGGCACGTTACCGACACCGGAGCAAATCGACTCTTTTACCAGACAGGTCAAAGAGATGCGCGCTCTTCCCGGTCATGTGATCGATTCCATGCGGCTGTGGCCGAAGAATGCCCGGCCGATGGATGTCTTGCAGGCCTGCATCCCGCTTCTGTCCATGACAAAACAGCTGGAAGAAGGCGATGATCCTGATCGCCGGATCTGCCTGGAATGTTCCATCGGTCTGATTGCCCTGATGCCGAGTCTCGTCGCCGTATGGCATCGAATCCGGAACGATCAGCCGATACTTGAACCGGATCCCGACCTGGATCACGCGGCCAACTTTCTCTGGATGCTCCAGGGGAAGAAACCGGATCCCGCCATGGCCCGGGACCTCGATATCTGCCTGATCCTGCATGCCGACCATACCTTCAACGCCTCGACCTTTGCCGCCCGTGAGGTGGTTTCCACCCGTGCCAGTCTCTATGCAGGGGTATCGGCAGCGCTTGGCGCCCTGTCGGGAAGCCTGCACGGAGGCGCCAACACCAGGGTGATGGAGATGCTGATCAAGCTGGAAAATGAACCGGACATTGAACAGTGGGTGGCTGATCAGTTACACCGGGGAGATCGGATTATGGGCATGGGTCATGCCATCTACAAAACAGGTGATCCGAGAGTTCCTTTTCTCAAATCAATGGGAAAACGGCTGGAAAGACAAACCGGTGCCAGATGGGCGGCAATCTCAGAAAAAATTGAAAAGACGGCACTCGCCATCTTTACGGAGCAGGGGAAGACCTCTATTCTGCCAAACGTTGATTTCACGTCCGCACCGGTCTACTATCTCATGGGCATTCCAACCGACCTCATGACACCTG
>JAAYDD010000209.1 GCA_012729435.1 Desulfobulbus sp. | reverse complement strand
TCTGAAGGCAGACTTATCTTTCCGATATCGTGCAGTAAAGCCGCGAAGTGCAACCCCTCGATCCGCTCTTCCGGCAACCCGATCTCCCGGGCTATACTGCAGGCGATGTGGTCGACCCGGGCCTGATGGCCAGCGGTATAGGGATCCCGTTTTTCTGCGGCCAGGGCTAAGGATTTCACTGTTTCTTCGAGGCTGATACGCAGATCGTCCCGACTTTTCCTCAGAGCTTCCAGAGCATTCTTACGCTCGGAAATATCACGGGCTACCCCGCGGTACCCTATCAGATCACCACTGTCGTTGAATACCGGCACCCCGTTTTTTTCAATGACGAGCACCCGACCGTCCCTGGCCTGACAAACTGTTTCAAATCCGCTGAAAGGTTTGCGGGATTCGATCAGCTTTTTAAAGATACGACCGGTGCGTTCGACCTCCTTCATGGAGACAAGATCAACCAGGTGCTTACCGATAAGCTCCTCCGGTAAAAAACCGAGGAGATCGTTCACTTTCGGGCTGCAATAGGTGTATGCGCCCTCGGCGTCCGTCTCCCATATCCAGTCACTGGTGGTTTCAACAAGTGCCCGGAGTCGTTCACCGCTCTCTTCCAGTGCTATCAATAAACGCTCCCGCTCTTCCCAGATAATTCTTCGGACCCGATCGGCCAGAACAGAATGGCGGATAATATAGAGTGCGAGAAAAGAAACCAGCAGAAGGATAGCAGTGGCAACAGCGTTCAGCTGTTTGGCGATCAGGCCGATTTCAACGTTCACATCATCAATGTACATACCTGTACCGATTACCCAGCCCCAAGGCTTGAAACCCCGGACGTACGAGAGCTTCGGCACTATTTTTTCAGGATCATCCTGCCACTGAAACGTGTAATCAACGTAACCGGCGCCTTGCGTCTGTACCACCTTGACAAATTCCTCAAGCAGGTTCTTTCCTTTTGGAAAACGCACATCAGGCACTATCTCCCCGTGCAGGTCCGGTCGATAAGGATGCACCACAATAAGGCCGTTCATATCATTCACCCAGAAGTAGTCCTTATTGGTCGGTCCGTATCGCAAGGTGTTGATAATGCTTAAGACAGTTGCCTGTGCCTGTTCACGGCTTAAAGCCCCCTCTCTGGACTGCTTCTCATAGAAGGCCACCGTATCCCAGACGATGGTGTTCAGTTCCCGCAGCATCTCACGTTTTTTATCGAGAAGATTGTTTTTGAGGGAGGGCAGGATAATGATAAAGGTAGCCGTAACAAAAAGAACAATGGTGAGAAGGGCCGGCAAGGCTATTCTTATGGAAATGGCTTGAGCTGTTTTTGGTTTTTTTTCCTTTTCCATGGACGATACCGGCGCATTCGACAAGCAGGGCCCCTGCTGGCAAGAGACCACAAGCCAAAGGCAGAACAGGACGTGATCAGTCAGATCAGAAAGACCTGTCGTATGGAAACATCTTACCCCTGCACCATAACGACTGCTCATAAGATGAGCAAGGTTTCTTCCGGCCGCTGCAGCCCGGATCACATTTTTTTACCGGATATCCCATAGCAGAAGCGCCTCCACATACCGTCACTTGAAACTCAGGTCTCCTGCTGCAGTTCTGTTTTTGGTCTGCTCAATAAAGTATGGTTTTTTGAGACAGAGAATTGTACTGATATGTTAACCGGAAAACGTTTCGACAGGGGAGGCGTTTAGTGCAAAGACACCCGCTCTCCGGAACGGGATACCGTGACCTGCACGGTGAAGGCGGCTCTTCCGGTCGAACCTGACAGCACTCCGGTGAAACAGATCATTTTGACCGACAGACGAAAAACAAGAATATCTCTGTATGGAGACGAAGAAAATGGAGACATTACCGGTACCCGCCAGTTCTTCCGATAAGAAGGGACTTTCCACAGGCAAGGTGTTGGCCATTGTTATAACTGCCATGCTGCTGACCATGGCGATGACACTCCTTGCTGTCAGAAGCTGGCTCTTCCCGGGACCTTTCAAGCCTGTAACGCTCAGCCAAAGTGAAGAACAGCGTTTAGAACACAAACTTGATCAGTTGGGATCAGCTGCGCGGTATGCCCGTCGCTCAGGCGGGGAAACGTCAGTAGATCAACCAGTCAAAGACCTGCAGCCGGAACCGTACAGAGAAGAAGAAAGTGCTCGGGACATTCAGCTGACTGAACGGGAGATTAACGGTATGATCGCTCAAAACACCGACCTGGCCAGCCGGATGGCGGTGGACTTCTCCGACAATCTTGTCAGTGTTAAATTACTGATTCCGATCGATCATGATTTTCCCATTATGGGCGGAAAGACCCTTAAAGTACGGGCCGGTGCTGAACTTGCATTTCGCAATGAACGGCCGATTGTCATCCTCAGAGGAGTTTCAGTGATGGGAGTCCCTTTGCCAAATGCGTGGCTTGGCGGGTTAAAGAATATCGATCTTATCCGGGAGTTCGGAGCTGACCCCGGTTTCTGGAAGGGATTTGCCGATGGTATCGCAGCCATAGAAGTCCGTGAGGGTACCTTACACATCGTACTGAAAGAATAAAACCCGGTTCTGCCCCTGGTCCTGCTGCAACCTGACCCGAAATACACGCAGCAAGTGTAACAGCGGCTATCTGATCATGACTGCAATATGCTGCTTTCCGTCCATCGGTATGGAGTGTCTTTTTCCAGACACCGGTTATAGGTTCCAGAGAAGAGCAGACATGGCGGCTGTCTCCATATCCTCCTCTGACTGCTGACCGGCGTATATCATCGTCTCTTTCCACTTTTTTTCGCGGCCTTTGGTTTGCGTGATGATTTCTTTTTTGCAGGTTTTGGCTTGCCGGTAAAACTGAACGGGTTTTCAAGCTCATCCTGATGAAATTCTGCGAACCAGGAAATATACGCGTGTACATCAACGGGCATTCTGGAGGTGACCCAGGTCTGTAGAGATGTCAGAGCCTCCTCTCTGGTTTTCTGATTTGCCTCTTCGATATTTTCCCAGGAAATAAAGCCTTTGTGAATAATACCAGCTTCGTATGCCTGGCGTAGAACGTCCATTGAATCGCCAGGGTGGAGATCACAGAGGGTGGCCGCCATATTTGCCCAGTAATAGGAGTCCCGGGCAGCCTCATCACCGGTGAACAGGCCGTGAAAAAAGTGGATCACCTCATCACGGCGAGACGGCTGAAATGCAACGAAATAGGAAAGTGCTTCCATCGCTGCACATCGTACATACTGGTCAGCCTCCTGGTTGGCCACCAGTTCCTTAATGGCCTCCATCGAATCACCGCTTGTCCGGTAGAGCATAGTTGGCAGCGTTTCAGTGGTCATATCACCCCAAATGTCGATCAACTGCTCCTCTGGTATGGAAAAAGCCCGAATAAATGGCAGGTGTGCGTCAGGTTCCGCAAAATGGGACAGCAGAGATGCGGCATAGGTATGGGCATTGCGTTGTTCGAGCGAGTAAAGAAGGGGATTGTTTGCCACGCTCTCAATGACTGTGATCAGGTGCGGAGTCAGTTCCTTCTGATGCGTTAAAGCGTTCTCCACCTCTTCGCGTAAATAGGTATCACTCAACTGATCAAAAGCAAAAAGTGTAGCCCTGACATCAAAATCACTCATGGGATGAACCTCGACGGGGTTGGGAAGGGGGATACAGACCGCGTCACTGTAAATACTTTTCAGACAGGCGTCAATGAAATGCCCTGAACAGCCCGATGAACAAGTCAACAGTTACTCAGGGTAAGAGAAACGCCTTTAGATGTGTGCCGGTTGTGGATACCCAAAGGAAGAAGGAGTTGAAATAACGGTCGGCCGAAAGCAAAGAGTTCGCGAGCCAGAGAGAGTTGGTACCGTTGGATGATCTCAGTGCGATAGGCAAGATCATGATGTACAGCGATCTGCAGATCAGCCAGCAGGGCAGGAACGGCTTCCGGACGGTCAAGTGTTTGTCGTACTTTCTCGAGATCCGGACAGGGACAGATCCGTTCATGCTCCCGGATGAGAGGCAGCAAAGGATCATCACTGGACAGACAATCAAAACGGGTCAGCAGGTCCTGTCCGACAATGTCCAGTATCGGCTTTGTGTCCGTACAGTCGAGGAGACTGCAGGCGACAGGCCGATGAGCGTACCGGCGACAGGCATTGGTGTTTTCATCAAAAAAAACACAGCACCAGGTACCGCTCTGTCCTGCAAGCTTAAGGAATTCGTGGCGGACTGGTTCAGGACAGGTGGACAACGGCTGAAAGGCCAACTCACCGCGGCGCACTGTGATCAGGTCATCAAGTTGTATATGGCCGCTGCGAATCAACTTCATATCCGGACCATGTAAAGCTGGTCCACCCTGGCGGCAACAGATACCGCATCGTTTACAGGACGTGTTGCTGCTCACAATACTCCACCTACATTATTCTTATCAGGCATAAAACTGATAGTGACCGCTAAAGAGCAATGTGCCTTCGCTGTCCCTCAAAGCAGTACCGATTATTCCTTTTGTCAGATGTCAAACCGAACTATACGGATCAACCTGACAAGATTGCACACGTTCCTCTGCTCCGCATGATGCTGCACCGCTAAAAATGTTGCATCCCGACCATCTGCAGACCATCTCAGAGGCACAAGTACTGAAACAGACTGAACTCAAAACAGGATTAACCGGGCATTCGGATCTGAACGTCACCGTATTGTGTGACAGGGGACCTGTATACAAAAAATCGCCGCAAAAGAATCACCGGTCAATGATGCCGGGAGAGAACAGGTAAGCATCAGGAAAAAAGTTCCGGCGTGGTGATGAGAAAATGTTGCACTTTTTCCAGATCCGTCTGTTTGAGACCGATATTCCGGGCATCCGGGATCATCAGCAGGTCAAGATCCGGCTGGTGTTTAAGACCGATACCCATCTGGTGACAGACACGGTTGGCGAGACGTACTAAAAAAAGAACGTACTGATCGCTCGAAACATCGTCGAGATGATGATCACGACAAATAATAGCCATAGATTCTGGCATCTGGATATGTTTCAGCAGGAAATATCCCTGTTCTGCATGCAGGCTGTCCATGGCCTCCACCAGCAGGTTGGTGGATAAATCAATGTTCCTCATCCGATTTTTTCTTTCAGCAACAACCTTGAGAATGAGCAGCTTGCCGATATCATGCATCAATCCCGCAGTAAAGGCTTCATGCTGCAAAACACCGAAATCGAGGCAGTTGGAAAGCATGCCGGCCGCAAAAGCACATCCCATCGAATGTTGCCAGAGTTTTTTCATTAAACTGTCAAGCTGGCGATCTCCTGATTTAAAATTCCTTTTGCTGATACCTGCCAAAACAATCCGGGTAATTTCAGTGAGTCCTAAACGGGTCAATGCCGA
>JAAYDD010000208.1 GCA_012729435.1 Desulfobulbus sp. | reverse complement strand
TGGGCTGATGAATCATGATCCGCGAATTGGGCAGTGCAAACCGCTTACCTGCAGCACCGCTGGCAAGAAGCAAAGCACCCATGGATGCGGCCTGCCCCAGACAGAGGGTGGCAACATCACAGTGAATATACTGCATGGTATCATAGACAGCCATTCCGGCTGTCACAGAACCTCCCGGGGAATTTATGTAAAAGGTAATGTCCTTATCCGGATCTTCAGCTTCAAGAAAGAGAAGCTGAGCAACTATCACACTGGCAACATCATCGTTAACAGGGCCTCCCAAAAAAATGATACGCTCTTTGAGCAGCCGTGAATAAATATCATATGCCCGTTCCCCGCGTGGACTCTGTTCAACCACCATGGGTATCAGATTCATGTACACCTCATTGCAAAAATCATTGTGATGGCAGGCAGAGGCCGTCCCATCCGTACTTGCTTTCACTCATTCAGGATGCAGTCTGTTCTGCTGTCTCCTGTGCCGGCGGGACTTCCGTTATCTTTGCCTGTTCGCGCAGGAAATTGAGTATCTTTTCGTTATGCAGTTCATTCATGAACGGCAGAATTTCTTCCCGTCGCTTGAAATACTTCTTCACCTCATCCACCGTCATGCGATACTGGTCGGCGATACGCTGATAGCCACGCTGAATATCCTCGTCAGCTATCTTAATCTCTTCCATTTCAGCAATTTTCTTCAGGATAAAGTCTCCCTTCACGCGCTTGACGGCAATTTCTCTGTTTTTCTCAATCAGATCTTCAAGATTGATACCGGCGGATTCAAAGGACAGACCGCTGCGCTTCAAGTTCTCTTCAGTCTGTTTCAACATCTCCTGAATCTCAAAGTTGACAAGACGCTGCGGCACCTCAAAAGGATTCAGATCAATCAGTTTGTGCATGAGCTTGTCATCAAGATCGCCCTGCAGAGCAGCATCCTTCTCCTTCTGCAGCCGCTGACGAATATCTTCTTTCAACTCTGCCAGAGTCTGCAGTTCCGGTTTGATGTCTTTGGCAAATTCGTCATCAAGTTCCGGTTTAATCCGGACTTTGACATCTTTGACATCAACCTTGAACTCGACATTTTTTCCTGCCAGTAAAGGATTGGGATAATCGGCGGGGAAGGTGATCTCGTAGAGAGTCTTATCGCCCTTTTTCAAACCGATCAGTTTTTCTTCAAACTCTTTGCCAAGGCGATGCATACCGATGTCCACACTGAAATTTTCATTGAACACCTCTTTCATTGCCTTGCCATTGTGGAAACCCTGGAAATCAACAACTGCCACATCGTCCAGGGCAATCTCGTGTCCCTCTTCAGCAGTCTGCAGCATTGCCTGGTGCCGTTGCAGCAACTTGATTTCCTTTTCGACCTCTTCTTCGGTTACCACAATGACCGGCTTTTCAACCTCCAGTCCTTTGTACTCCTTCAGCTCAAATTCCGGTTTGATATCAACCATGGCAACATAGACAAAGGAACCGTCTTCAGGAAAACGGTGTTCCGTAATCTCAGGGTGTACGACAGGATCGAGTTTTTCCTGTTCAACCGCGTCAAAGTACGTCTCCTGCACCAGTTTTTCACCAATCTCACCCTGCACCTGTTCCTTGAAATTCTTTTCAAGAACACTCTGGGGAATCTTACCTCGGCGGAAACCTTTTAATTTGACCTCCTTGTTGATTTTGGCATAGGCCTTGGCAAGGGCAGGCTCCACGGTTTCTTTAGGCAGGGTAATGGTCAATTTTCTTGTCAGGTCTGAGATTTGTTCGACAACGATATCCATGGACTGCTCTTCCTCATATCGGTTTGCCCTGGTGTTCATACCAGTGGCGTTGAATCTTTTCAGCCCTGCACAGCGATCAGGGCCGTATCTGATAACTGGGGATTGGTGCGAGGGGGGGGACTCGAACCCCCATGGGCAAGCCCGCTGGATCCTAAGTCCAGTGCGTCTACCAGTTTCACCACCCTCGCAGTATGTTAACCTTGTACAGATAACCAAGAATGTGACTTACGTCAAGTCATCCATCAGGTGAAAAAAATGAAATATCCAGAAATCCAAGGGATTACACGGAAGAAGAATAAAGCGGACGATCAGCATTCGTCTCATCTAATCTCTCACCGTCTCGAATAAGAAAAACGGCAAGCAGGCAGAGCGCAAAAATTGCCCCGCTTGTCAGGATAAATGAATGCCGCATACCAAGCGTATCCATACTGATGCCGGCCAGCATGGCACCGGTAAACACACCGGCGCTCATCGCCAGATTAAACACACCCATCATGGTTCCATGACCGAAATGATTTCGTCCCTCCTCAACAGCGTAGGCACCAAGCACCGGCCACAGCACCGCCTCACCTAATCCTAAAAACAGGTACAACCCGATCATGGCAACAAAGTCCGTTGCCAAGGGAATCAGAAACACGGCGCAACTCATGCACAGGGCACCGGTAAGCAACAAGAACTTTTTATTGCCGGAATCCGCCAACTTACCGAAAGGATACTGTAAAATTGCATTCATAAGGGTGCGGCTGGCAATGACAATACCGGTCTGTATCCCGCTGGAACCGGCCCAATCCGCCATCATCACCGGTAAAAAGGCCATGGTCGGCACCATCATCAGCATAGTGGCGTAACGGGCGATCAGGATACCTACAGTGCGTCGTCTTAAAAACATCCGGTGCAGGCTGGTGAACAGACCGGTTTCAACTTTTCGTTCCAGCGGACAAAACGTCGGCATATTGAGCCAGACAAATACAAAGGCAATAAAACACAGCCCTGCCATCATGTAGAACACC
>JAAYDD010000207.1 GCA_012729435.1 Desulfobulbus sp. | reverse complement strand
GACTTTGTTTTTCATCATACGCTATGGACCTGTTATCTTCCTGTAATCGCTACAAAGTATAGACGCAGTTGTCAATGACCATTTCACAGAGAAATTCAATGATTCAGTCTGACTGGTCTTTGTCATTCTCAGGAAGGACACAGACGACATCGCCCAGACGAACCTGATTCTGCAGTCCGGCAAGCATGAGCACCCCCTCCGGTTCACAGCTGACTATTGTGGCCGGGCAGAGATATTCACCGGTAGCTTTGTAGACAGCCCCTTTGATCCCGGGGCTCAGAGATTCCATGTGCTGGAGTTCACAGGTGATTTCCATACCCTCTTGGGTTTGGCGCAGCCTGAAAATTTCTCCGCAGTGATGAGCTGCAAGGTGCCGGCTCCAAAGATGTCCTAAAAAGAAATTACCGCCCGCTGCCATCAGACCTGTCAAAGCGAGGCTGACAGCAAAGGTGTAGGGGCTGAAACCGGTTTTTCTGGTGATGAGCGAGGGGGAGTGGGCATTGCGCGTAGCTTCATCAGGCCAGATCTGTACTTTAAAGACCAGGGCAGGGTTTTGTTTTTCGCCAAAATGGTCCCTGACAGTAAGAATAAAGCTCTCTTCACGGGCAAAGTCAGCCACTTCAATCACACCGCGCCACATGCTTCCGCCGAGCCAGTATCCTGTAAAGATGTTTTCCGGCACAAGACGAACGGAACCATCCTCCGGTTGACCGGTTATAAGCATATCTTCGAGAGCGTCGGTCTGTGGCGGCATTGGGCCGCTGATCTGAAAACGGCTCCCGGGAATGAGCTCAATCAATCCTTGCGGACCGCCAAGGCCCCCAACCAGAGCATCGCCCAGGGAGAGTAGAGCTCCAGTCAACAGGAGCATGGCCAGGATGCCGACATATCGTTGCCAGACGGCAAAATATGTACCGTTGATCATACCAGGGCCGGACGGTGTTTGTTGAGATAACGTTTACCGATGTATCCCAACAGAAAGATCGGGCAGAACAGGGTGAACAGGGTTGAAAAAAAAGTCGGGGTAAACTCATCCGGGTAAAGAGATGCACGGTACATGGCGACGAACAGAGCGACAATGACCAGAATATTCACAGTTGCGACGAGCAGCTTATGAAATAAAAAGAATCTATATTCTGACATGATCAATCTCCTGGCATTACACGGGTGAGGGTGGCCTCACCCGTGCGGTGTTGGTTAGGTTTGTGTTTATTTTTTGTATATGTTGGTTTTTGTAATGTTCATGAAACGCAGTGACTGCCCAGGAACCCGGTAGGTCAACCGTACCTCGTCGCCGGCATCCCAGGTGCTTTCAGGATAATCAAGATACTGATCAGGCACTGAAAAAGTACACAGCATCTTCTGTCGGCCGGAATAGATGGTAATGGTCTTCTTATCACGATCAACCACCGGGAATTTTTTCGCCTTGTTTGCCTGTTTGTCAAATACGAGAGGATGATCCTTATCGATGGGTTGCTGGAGGTCAACAACGGTGATCGGGAGTTCAACAATTTTTTGAGTACTGTTATCGAAAATCACCACGATTTTTTTGTCGACATCCAGTTTTAACCGTTGTCCAGGGGTTGGTTCCGCACCGGTTTCCGCCGGATCAACGGGCAGTTTGAAAACAGCCGGCGGTAAAACATCGTACACCGGATTTTTTGCATCCATGGCACTGTCGTGCAGAAGGACAACTTCTTTGGCTTCTTTATTAAACGCAATGACTCTGCCTTGTTCAATCTTGGGGTAATCGTCCTTACCGCATCCTGCCAGTGAAAAGATCAGGGTGGTTGCAGCAAGAGAAATCAGGATATGTTTGCAGTTCATGGATTGTTCTCCTTGTGCGTTCTTCAGATTAGGCGGATTGTTGCTTGCGACGCAGCTCTTCTCTGACGCCTTGAATCATTCGGATAAAGATATAGAGAGACATCAGGGAAACAAGACCGAGGATCAGAGCGGTTGCGCCAATATCGAGCATTGATTTGAACTGGGGCAGCCAGGGTTGGACGAGCTTCATCAGAATAGAGATTGCACAACCAATAACCGCCAGGCCAAAGGCGATACGGATGCCGTAGCCTTTGATGTACTTGGTGGCAACTGCGCCTACCTGTGCGCCGATCGCGGCACCGACAAGCATGATCATGGCAGCGACCAGTTCGGTACGGCCTTTATAGGTGTACGTGAGTGCACCGTACAGCCCGGAGATTGCAACTTCAAACAAGTCTGTACCTACGGCCACGTGGGTTGGACAGCCGATGAGATAGATCAGTGCGGGCATACGGATCAAACCGCCGCCGATGCCGAGAATACCGGCCAGCCAGCCGGTGAGAAAGCTGACGATAATGGGAAGCCAGGCAGAACAGTATATGCCTGCAGCCCTAAGATGGACCATCGGGGGGATCTTAATCTTATGCAGTGTCTTATGCCATTCAATACCCGTTGCAGTGGCTTCGAGTGTTTCGCCCTTGGCTGCAGCAGCCCGTGCTTTCGCTCTGCGTTTGGCAACATCATGAAAAACCATCCAGGCAATCCCTGCCAGAAGAGCGATGTAGATCCAGCGAACTACTTTCTCTACAGATCCGAGGCGTTCGAGCCACATAACCATCTGGGCACCCACCTCAAATCCGACAACAGTCCCTACGAGCATGATAAGACCGAGTTTGTAGTCAACGTTACCGAATTTACCGTGTCGCATAGTGGAAATGAGTGATTTACCGGCCATGTGAGCAATGTCGGTACCAATGGCGAAGGCCATGGGGAATCCAAGCATATTAAGTCCCGGTGTAACCATCCAGGCTCCACCTAATCCGAAAAAACCACCGATAATACCTACGCCGACGCCGAGAATAATAAGGCCGGGCCAGAATATTTTGACGCCTGCGATGGGCATGAGGATATAAAGCCAGTCCATGAGAGTCTCCTGTATTTCGATTTAATCTTCGGCCAGTTCACGGCTTTTCAGGTCGATACCAATCCATCCCATGACGATATCCGCCAGAATCCCGAAGATAACACCGGTAATCGGGATGATGATGATAGTCAGGATGGCGAACTGCATATGACTTTCATTGTACAGATTGCCCCACCAGGCCAGGATGCCGTCAAGTTTGCGGGTGTCTGCGACGATGACCATCGGGGCGCCGCCACCGCCGGCAGCCAAAGAAAGAGTTGGGGTGAGCAAAATGAGGCCAAGAACTGTGCGCCACAACCATTGCATACGTTTTTTCATTGTCTCCTCCTTCGTGTTCATGAAAGTTTGTTATAACCCCTGTGTAAACGCATCAGCAGAATCCGGTAAGATGATCTGAGCACTCTGGAGGGGTGGCAAAGCGCTCAGATCAAGCAGGTTGTTTCTTGTCCATGGGAGTTGGTCCGGGACAGAGAAACATGTTAATTTGCTGATAACAAATGATGTGCCAGATTTTGTGCAAAATTATTTCTCTGTAATACCGATATGTTGGAAAATCTCATTGCGCTATTTCGTGAAAAAGTTTAGCTTGGAGAAAAAATGACTCTGGTAATGCGTGTCTTTTGTGCAGAAGAGGAGGGTGTATGCGCTTTTCGTATCCACCGATATTCAGGCCGGTTATCCGAAAGAGCGGGTCGATCTATAGCTGGAGTATATATAATATTCTGATTTTAT
>JAAYDD010000206.1 GCA_012729435.1 Desulfobulbus sp. | reverse complement strand
TCCTCCACGACGATCCCGCGAATTTTCTTTTCTTCCATAATCTGCCGGATCTGATGCATCGGGGCAGTCGGCCGCACACTGGTAACGGGGAAGGACATCATATCCGCAACCAACGCACTGCCACGTTGGACCTCATGAAGAGCAGCCAGAATCTTCTGCCGGATTTCTCCGGGTGCCATCCGGGTATCAGTGATCGTTGCCGATCCGGCACCGGGATGACCACCGCCGCCGAATCGCTGGAGAATGGTGTTCACATTAATCTCCGGGACGCTGCTCCGGCCGATGACAAAGTATCCCCCTTTTTCATTGACAAAAATAATAAATACCGCATCAGCATTTACAATTTTTCCGTACAACTGCACCACCATCGACAACTCGACATGTTTACTGATGTGCACAATACCGATACCCACCTGCTTACCCTTGATTTCATGCAACTCCGCATCCCGCATCAGTCGGAACAACACCTTTTTCTGGACCTCGCCGTAGGCCATATGCAAAAAATCGACGGCAATATCGAGATCCGCTCCCTGTTCGAGAAGAAAGGCGGCGGCCCTCGCATCCTCCGGTGTGGTGGAACTGAAGGTCAACTGTCCGGTATCCTCATATAGCCCCAGAAGAAAGAGGGTTGCCTGCAACGGGCTGAGCTCCAGAGCCCTCTTCTTTATAGCACGCACCAAAAGGGTTACAGTGGCCCCGGTCTTTTCCACACACTGCCAGTCAGGCCGGATATCCCCGATGCCCATGTGATGATCCCAGAGCATGAGTTCAATATCCTCCCTGTGTTTAAGCTGATCAAGCCGGTCAATTCTCCGCCACTGATTGGTATCAGTAACGATCAAACGGGTGACACTCTCCAGGGTGACCTCACGGGTCAGGATGATATTAAAGGATGTTTTGTGAAGCGAAAGAAAACGATGAACATTGGGGTTAACATTTGTTGGACAGGCAGCGATTGCACCCGGATAAATCAGGGTTGCTGCAATCATGGACGCCAGGCCATCAAAATCGGTGTTGCGGTGTGTTGTCACTATTTGCATGAGATCAGGTAAACGGGCAGACGTTGAGCTGAAAAAGTAATTAAACAGATAACACCTTACCGGTAATCATCAGGCGCACAAAGATAAACTCTATTCAGCCTCACCGGTCAGTCGATAAGATACCGGAATTCAGTCGACAGAGATCTTACTTGCCTCATCTTGGCGCAAAACTACCCTACACGTTGACAGACTCTTCCTCATCGGGCACCGGCGGATATTTTTCTCTCAAAAGGTGAACTGGTTATACCTAAAGAAAAAGCCGGCTCCCATGTCTTGGGTACTCGCCGGCTTCAACTGGTCACTCTCAATACAGCAGTTAAAATGGTATATGCAATGTCTGCACTCTGGACGGCTCAACCGACCGGGTTTCTTCCACCTCGTTTGTACTTGTTCCGTGAAGAACAATATCAACCCGACGATTCTGTTTTCTTCCCTCTTCAGTCGCATTATCCGCGACCGGACGATATTCACCATAACCTGTCACAGCAATTCTTTCCGGATTTACCTCAGGCCGATCCATAACAAAATGAGCCAGATTGGTAGCCCTTGCGGTTGACAGCTCCCAGTTGGAGTGAAAAACCGGTGAACGTATCGGAATGTTATCAGTATGTCCCTCAAAGCTGACCTGATTGTCAAAAGGTTGAATAGATTCCACAATCTTTGTCAAGAGTTCATGGGAGGACGGTTTGACAACCGCACTGGCCGAATCAAAAAATCCGGCCTCTTTCAGACTGATCACCAAGCCGCGTCTGGTTATCTCTATGCTGACCTTATCCTGTGCATTATGCTCAACCAGGTATCTTTCCAAAACAATCATGATGTTTTTGAAATCCTCCTTGGTTGCCTGTACTCTGGTCGGACGGCCCTGATCAGCTTTAGATTTTTCCGCATTCTTCGGCTGCTGACGTATCGATGGTATCGGCAAAATATCAGTCTTGGGGAGCACCTCCAACTTGCCTGAAGTCGTGCCGGAGCTCATACCAAAGGCACTTCTGTACGATGCAGCAACCTGCTCCACTTTCTTTTTATCGGTTTGCGACATCGCATACAAGGTCACAAACACAGCGAACAGAAGAGTTATAAAATCAGCATAGGACACCAACCATCGCTCATGATTCGGCGCCTTTTCCGCTTCTTTTTTCCGAGCCATCTTTATCTTTTACCCCTTCCCGCCTTCAGTGACGTCACCGCCTCTTTTCGCATGACTCCCCAGATAGGACCGCAACCGTTCCTA
>JAAYDD010000205.1 GCA_012729435.1 Desulfobulbus sp. | reverse complement strand
GCTCTCCGGGCCGGGATGCCCGGTATGTGTGACTCCGTCCGGCCAGATTGATCTGCTCCTTCAGGCAGCAGAAACAGATAATGTGATTATTGCAACCTTCGGTGACCTGATTCGTGTGCCGGGATCAGAGCAAACGCTGGCGCAGGCGCGTGCACGGGGAGCCCGTATTGAAGTGGTTTACTCACCCCTTGATGCGCTTGCTCTTGCCCGACAGTACAAAAACCAGACAGTTTTGTTTCCTGCCATCGGTTTTGAAACAACGGTTCCAGCCATTGCCGCCACTCTGTTGCAGGCCAAGCAGCAGAATGTGATGAATTTTGTGATTGTTTCAGCCGGAAAAACCATGCCTCGGGCTCTGGTAACTCTCATGGCCGACCCGGAGCTTCATGTGGATGGTCTGCTCTGTCCCGGTCATGTGAGCGCGATCATCGGCAGTGCCGCATACGAGCCTTTGGCTGACAGGTATAACCTGGCCTGTGCTGTCGCCGGTTTTGAACCTGTGGATATTCTTGCGGGCATTTTGGCTTTGATCCGTATGATAGACAGGAAGAAGGCCGGGGTTGAAAACTGTTACACCCGGGCGGTGAACACCCGGGGCAATATACGGGCCCTTCATCTGATGAACGAGGTGTTTGAGCCGGTTGACAGCGAGTGGAGAGGACTGGGTACGATCGCTGCAAGCGGTTTACAGTTGCGAAAACCGTACCAATGCTTTGATGCGGTTGAGCGGCTCGGACTCAGTGTTCGCTCATCACCGGAACCCAGAGGGTGTCGTTGCGGTGAGATTCTTAAAGGGAAGATGCTGCCGCCGGACTGCCCGCTGTACGGTACCGGCTGCACTCCCCTTAAACCGGTCGGTCCGTGCATGGTATCCAGTGAGGGCACCTGTGCGGCTTTTTATCGCTTCAGCGAGGTGAAACACGGGATGCAATCCTACGCATCCGATGCAGTCTCGTAATCGCAACCCGTCGAGTTTTTATGAAAAATGAAGCAATTATCAGTCTCGATCATGGTAGCGGCGGTCTGGCCAGTCAGAATCTGATCGGTGATCTTTTTCTCAAATATCTAACCAGTCCTCTGCTGCGGGATTTGGAAGATTGCGCTGTTCTGGGTGAATACGCCGGTCGTATTGCTCTTACCACCGACAGTTATGTTGTTGACCCTCTTTTTTTTCCAGGCGGCGATATCGGGTCTTTGGCCGTACACGGGACGATTAACGATCTTGCCATGCGCGGCGCCAGACCTCTGGCTCTCAGTTTGGCACTGATCATTGAGGAGGGATTTCCCCTGGAACAGTTGGAGCGGATTATCGCTTCTGTGGCCCGATCTTCAGAAGATGCGGGGGTGGCTGTGGTCACTGGTGATACAAAGGTGGTGCCCAGGGGAAAGGCTGACGGTCTGTTCATCAATACCACCGGTGTCGGTCTGGCATCTCATCGGCATGATATCTCGGGGAAGAAGGCACAGTCCGGAGATGCTGTTCTCCTTTCCGGTACCGTGGGCGATCATGGTATCACCATCATGAGCTGCCAGGCCGGGATAGATATCGGCGGTGATATATTCAGTGATACCCAGCCGTTGCACCGTCTGGTGGGTGCGATGCTGGAAAACGGGACCGGTGCAGTGCGGGTGCTTCGTGATCCCACCAGGGGAGGGCTGGCAACAACACTTTGTGAGATTGCCAAAGCATCTCATGTAGAGATCATTATTGAGGAAAACCGTCTCCCGATCCGGCCTTCGGTCAGAACTGCCTGTGAGATGATCGGACTTGACCCACTGTACCTTGCCAACGAAGGGAAGTGTATCATTATCTGTGATCAGGACCATGCAGAAGAGCTGCTGCAACTGATACGACGTATGCCGGAGGGTCGCGATGCTGCTTTAATCGGATGGATCGGTGATGAACGTCCCGGCAGAGTCAGCCTGGCGACCAGAATCGGCGGTTCCCGGTTGCTTGAACCTTTGACCGGCCATCCTTTGCCGCGAATCTGCTGACAGTGAACCATGGAGATTGCTCATGCATGAAATGTCTCTGGCACAGAATCTGATAGATCAAATTCTTGTTCTTGCGAAGGAGCACGAGGTCGGACAGGTGAATCGGGTCGTGGTCGTGTTGGGACCGTTTTCCGGAGTTGTTCGTGACTC
>JAAYDD010000204.1 GCA_012729435.1 Desulfobulbus sp. | reverse complement strand
TTCCTGCTGAAAGCTTGAATCTGATTTTTGAACCGTTTTATTCCAGTAAGGATATCGGGCACAGTGGAACCGGGCTGGGAATGACCGTGGTGTGGGGGACAGTGAAGGATCTGGGGGGATATCTGGACGTGACGAGCCGGGCCGGTCAAGGGACCACTATTGCGCTTTATCTGCCAGTCCCCAAGAGTGTAGAGAAGGCGGCGGACAAAAATCAGCTGCCTGCAATTATGCAGGGAAACGGAGAGATCCTCCTGCTGGTGGACGATGAACCGGAACAACGCCTGCTCGGGCAGAAGCTGTTGAGTATCCTTGGATATAAGATAGAGACGGTTTCCAGCGGGGAGGAAGCCCTAGTTTTTTTGAACGACCACTCTGTGGACCTTATCCTTCTTGACATGATAATGGGAACGGGATTAGACGGGCTGGATACGTATCAACGTATCCTCAAACTTCGACCCACGCAAAAAGTCGTTATTGTCAGCGGTTATGCTGAAACTGAACGAACACAGTTTGCAATGGACCTGGGGGCGAACGGTTATATTCAAAAACCTTATACGCTTGCGAATTTGAGTACCGTAATCCATGATATTTTACAGAGTTAGACAATCTGGTGTTATTGTGAAGGTAGGCCGCAGTGTCGTGGAGACACTGCGGCCTTTTTTTTCGTTACGCTCTTTCGAACAGCGGTTGCCACTGATTTCATGAATCAAAAAAATATGCTGATCATCACCGGGTATAAGATGTTCGGGTGAAGGCACCGATAAGAAGGACAGGGTCTGTGCAAAATTTTGAAAACAGCAGACAAGAACTTGCAACACATAAAAGAGGAGGCTGGTATGACTCGATTTTTCCGTCAGTTTATTTTTGTTCTGTTTGCCGTTGTTTTACGATGGCCGATCTGGATGCTTATCTGGCTCGCTGGACGCAGCGGTTTGTTGAAGACACTGTTTTTGATCTATCCGACCGATAAGAGTGAATGTTTGGATTTTTGTCCAGATATTAAAATGTTGCGAGATTTTCTCTCGGGACGACCAACACCTGCCGGACTCATTATGAACGGATGGTTACCCATGGGGGTGTATCTGGTTATTCCGGATCAGGCTTTGGAGTTGATGCTTAAAAAAAATCGATACGTTGTTGAACGTATTGTGCGCCGTATGCAGTGGATCCAGAAACTGGCCGGAGCACAAACCATAGGATTAGCCGGTCAGCTTGGACCTATTTTTGAAAAAAGACATGGTATTCCCATGGTGCATCCCTTTTACAGCAGTATGGATGGTAACCTGTTCAGCATCAAGACAGCGATAGACCACATCCTGTCCACTGCCAAGAAAAGACCGTGGCAGGTATCCGTTGCGATTGTAGGAGGCGGTGAGCTTGGAGAAGAGTTACAGGGCTATCTCACCTCCGGAGGCTATGAAACAACAATGGTTGATGTGAGGTATGCAAGAAACGGTGACGTGAGACTGAGTGATGAGCAAGCAGCTGATGATCAGCTCTGCGACAAGAGTATTGTTATCAACCTTCTTCCGAGAGGTAAAGATTTTATGGGATGTCGGCTTCATGAACGTATTCCGGGTTCGGCGACTGTCGTCGATTTTTCACGGCCACCAATTCGTCCGCAGGATATTCGGCAAAAGGTGGTCATGGGAAACAGAGTGCAGCGTCAGGGCATCCGTTTTCTCATGAAGCTGCCGGGAGGGTGGAAAGGGCATGAACTGCCGGCCTGTTCAATGCCCTCACTTGTTGCTGCTCTCAGTGGTGTGATGATTGCAAGCAGAGAGCAGTTTTTAGAGATCGCCGAAGGGTTGACATTCTGCACCGGTCTTGAAGAGAGAAGAACGCAGTTGGGCTGGTTGAGGAGCAACCGGTGGCTCGGTGCTTTGGATGTACAGAAAACCACCGTTTATGATGGTCGGATTTCTTGTGATGTTCTGCCATTTCTCTGATCCGGTGAACACGTGCTTTACAGGCATGCGTGACCTGCAGGTTTGAGACCAGTTATCCTGTCAGCCGGTGGAGAGAGGTTGCTGCATCTATTTTTAAAAGGTCATACGGGATCAGCAGAAGCCATCGATGAGTATCTGCCGGTCGCTGCCGGCGCCGGCTGACAGGATTTCGCCAATCTGGTACGGTTGTTCACCGAGATCCAGCAGGTGTCGCTCTAAATCCTCAGCATCACCGTCAGAGACGATAACCATCATGCCGATACCCATGTTGTAGGTCCGATACATCTCCGCGGGAGTTATGTTCCCTTTTTCCTGTAAATACGTGAAACAGGGAAGGACCGGCCAGCTGCCGGCAACGATACGGGCAGTACAGTCTGCAGGCAGAATCCGGGGGATATTGTCAATGAAGCCACCGCCTGTGATATGAATGATTCCTTTGATTTCAAAGTGCTGCAGAACGGACATGATACTGTCAACATATATTCTGGTGGGGCGCAGGAGCTCTTCACCGACCGTACAGCCCAGAGAGTCGATGTAATCGTCAACGTTTTTGCCGAGTTCTTCAAAGAAGACTTTACGCACCAGTGAATAGCCGTTGGAATGAAAACCTGAAGACGCCAGTCCGATTATCCTGTCGCCTGCACAGATGCTGCGGCCGTCAATAATGGTGTTGCCATCGCAGATGCCGACTGCAAAACCGGCCAGATCGTAATCTCCAGGCTGGTACAGGCCAGGCATCTCAGCTGTTTCGCCTCCGATAAGAGAGCAGTTCGCCTGTTTACAGCCTGTGGTGATTCCGTATACCACATCGGTTGCAACTTCAAGATCCAGGGCATTGCAGGCAAAATAATCAAGGAAGAAGAGAGGCTTGGCACCGCTCACGATTATATCGTTGACACACATGGCCACCAGATCAATGCCGATGGTGTCATGCTTGTTGCAGAGTTTGGCCACTGCCAGCTTGGTACCGACGCCATCGGTTGAGGCCACGAGCACCGGATTGTTGAGTTGTTCATGGCCGAGGGAAAACAATCCTGAGAATCCGCCAATATGAGAAAGTACACCCTGTCCGTGGGTTTCGGCTACGATGTTTTTGATCCTGGAGACGAAAAGGTTGCCTTTGTCGATGTCAACGCCGGCTTCACTGTACTTTGAGGAAGATTGAGTCATGGATATCTGTGTCCGGTTTAAAGGCGAGATGGTGAGATCTGTGCAGGCAGATAAGTTCTGCCGGAATAGTCAACGTTACATAGGAAAACACGGTACTTTTTCTCATCAGACGTTGTCAATACCTTTGTGGTTTCTTGCGCAGTCAGCTGCTTTTTGGTAAAGCGACCGTATGAAACTACTTGTCACACTCATAGGGCTGGTCATGATTCTTGAAGGGTTACCCTATGTGGCCGCACCTGAATCCATGCAACGCTGGCTTCGTCAGATTCTGGAGTTATCCCCGCGCCAGTTGCGCCGGCTCGGGGCTGTGGCCATGGCAGTGGGGTTTCTGCTCTGCTACCTTGCCCAAAGGACCGGTTTGCTGGACTGAGCGGGATCAGGGTAGAGAGTTTTTTAAAGAAGGCAATTCTGACAGCCGGACAGGTGATCCGCACACTTGTCCGGCAGACGATATGTTCATTGTTTTTTGCTGTTTTGTCAGGAACGGGTGACTGCAGAGTTCGCACAGCGGGCTGTTTACTGCTGACATGAACCGGTTTGAAGTTATGCTGACGGTACGGAATATCTTATGAAATCATGGGTACTTGTTGTTGTCGCACTGGTCATTGGCTGGTTGTTTTATCAGACTGTCCAGCCGCCTCTGCTGGATCCAAATGCGGTTTCCCGACCTGTGGCAGCCCGGGGCGATCTGGCGGCTGACGAACAGAATACCATCGAAATTTTTCGTAACGCTGCTCCATCGGTTGTCTATATCACCAGTATTGCTCTGCGCCGGAATCTGTTCAACCTGAACGTATATGAAATTCCTCAGGGAACGGGATCCGGTTTCATATGGGACAAGCAGGGACGAATTGTCACTAATTTCCATGTGATTTCAGATGCGTCCCGGCTGGAGGTGACTCTGGCGGATCATACCAGCTGGAAGGCGGTTCTGGTCGGAGCAGCACCGGACCGGGATCTGGCGGTGGTGCAGATAAGTGCTCCTGCTGACAAACTGCAGCCCATCGCGGTCGGAGATTCCACAAACCTGCTGGTAGGACAGAAGGTGTTTGCAATCGGCAACCCTTTCGGCCTTGACCAGACTTTGACCACAGGTGTTGTCAGTGCCCTTGGCCGGGAGATTACCGCGGTCACAGGACGGACCATCCATGATGTCATTCAAACTGATGCAGCCATCAACCCGGGTAACTCCGGTGGCCCCCTTCTGGATAGCGCCGGCCGGCTGATCGGAGTGAATACTGCAATTTACAGTCCGTCCGGTGGCAGTTCCGGAATCGGGTTTGCTGTTCCTGTCGGCGAGGTGAACAGAGTCGTGCCGCAGATCATCAGCAAGGGGAAGGTGATACGTCCTGGTCTTGGTATTACCTTGGCAAACCGGCGTCTCACGGAAGGCCTGGGACTGGAGGGGATTCTGATTCTGAAAGTGCAACCCGGTTCATCTGCAGCAAAAGCAGGGTTGCGCGGTACCACGCAAGTCCGCGACGGTTTGGTGCTTGGTGATATAATTCTCGCTGTTAACGGGAAGAAGATTCTCGATTATGATGCACTTCGTGATGAGATCGAAAGGTACGAAGTCGGCCAGAGTGTGGTGTTGACTCTTTTGCGTGACGAAACAACAGTGGATGTGCACGTCATGCTGGAGGCGATGCAATAATCCAAGTTTGGTCTCAGGTAAGCAGAGAAGAATGCTTTTTCCTGCCGTTACCGGACAGTCTCCCCAGCAGCCAACCGAGTAAAATCACCAGGCTGCCGGTGAAAAACCATTTGATTGACTGGTTTTTGCGAAGCACAGTGATCTCAATTTCAGCTGCCGTCAGTTTGTGCCGCAACTCTTCGATTTCCTTTCGGGCTTCACCTAAATGGGTTTGTGTGTACAGTGCACTGTTTGGATCCGCAGCCAGAGCCTGGTATTTGTCAGCCAGGGTACTGCGATCGGTGGTGCAGGAAGCGAGCTCTTGCCGTAATCGATTGTTATCATTAACGATATCACGAAACTGCGCCTGAGGATCAAGGACTGAGCCGTCGGGCCCCACTCCTGGTCTGATGTTCACCACAGGAATCAACGGAGACGTACCTAAAAACCGGCTTCGCACCCATCCCACTTTTCCATCCTGCAATCGGATACGCGACCACTCTTTCCCCCCCTGGAGTAAATCCACAGCCGTACCCATGGGAATGGTGGCAACGATTCGGGCGTTGTCTCCCTGACTTTTCCGCATAAGTACCTCAAGACTCGGCTTGATGTAGAGGATTTCAGCATAGGCCGGTGTGATCGGCTGGTACGACAGTATGATAAAAAAGAGGACCCATGCTTTGCGGAGCAGAAACAGAACAGATTTCATACAGCAGTCCCAGAGACGAAAAAGCAGCCGATCAGTGACAAATCAGATCGTGTATGGATAACAGTGGAGATAGTCGGTGACGGAACTTCGAACACGCTATGGTTGATGGGCCTGGAAAAAATCCGGCCTGAACGGAGTACACCGCAATCAGAGGATACCTTAACACGGAATATCCCTGATTGCCAAACATGGTTTATCTCCGGATTCATTTCTTACGCCGGATTACACAGTATGCAATCTTTTTTTACGAATCATTGCCAGTTCTCGCATGTTGCGGGCCTTATCCGATTCATCAACGATCTCTCGACCAATGATTTCCTCGAGTATATCTTCCATGCTTATAACTCCGGTCACACTGCCGTACTCGTCAACCACGACAAAAAGGTGCTGGTGCCGTTCAAAGAATTCGACAAAAATAGCGTCAAGAGGTGCGGTTTCCGGTACAAAATGAACAGGCCGCATAATTTGAGATAATCTGAGAGAATTCTGGCCGACCGCTGCTGCCATCAGTACGTCCTGACTGAGAACAATACCGACCACGTTATCCGGCTCACCATCGTAGACCGGTACCCGGCTGTGCATGCGCCACTTCTCCTCCATTTGCGCAGCCTGCTTGATGGTGAGACTTTGTTCTGCGGAGAAAGTGACTGTCCTCGGGGTCATGATTTGACGGACGGTTTTTTTGCCCAGCTGAAGAACATTGGCAATGACCGTTTCCTGATCAGCCTCAATCTCGCCGGACTTTCGGCTCATACTGGCAATGGTTTTGAGTTCTTCTGCTGAAATATGATGCGCGCCCCGGCTGTTGGGCACCAGACTGGTCATCCACTGTGCCAGCCAGATCAGAGGAAGCAGTACTGTTATCATGAGGCGTAACGGCACAACGATGTAGGGTCCCAGCTGCTTGGCAAAGTTGACTCCAATGGTTTTCGGCAGGATTTCAGTGACCAGCAGAATGGTCAGGGTGAATATCAGTGAAAACCAGACCAAACCGTTCGGGCCGAAGAGTGCAGCTGCAGAGGCACCTGCAACCGAGGCGCCGATGGTATGGGCTATGGTGTTCAGGGTGAGAATGGCGGTGATCGGGCGTTCGATGTTCTCTTTCAGATATTTCAAGCTCTTGGCACGACGAGGATGGGTTTCGAGCATCATCTCGATCTGAGCCGGAGTGAGTGAAAGGAGAATCGCTTCAAACAGTGAGCAGGTTGAGGAGACCAAGAGCGCAGTCATTACAGCAAAAATGAACACAAACAGCACGGCTATCTCCGTTGAAAGCAGGATTTTGTAGAAGAACCAGCAGGTTGATGGTTTTGACGATTGAGGTTCAGTTGAGTTTAGTGTATGAAATACCAATAATAAACAGTTCTTAGTGCTTTTAAAAGTACTATACAGTTTTCTTTATGTTAAGGTCATCTTTTGTGCATACCCGACAAATATCCATACAGCTGTTCGAAGCCCCGGTGGAGACCTTCTCCGGAGATTTACTTGTTTTTTTTGTTGAAGAAGGCGGTCCCGATCCTGCAGAATTCAATGAAAATTTCGTTGAATTTCTGAATCATATTCGTGATATCGGTGATTTTAAAGGGGGGCAGGATGAATCGTTCCTCGTTTATCCTGGGCTGATCCGCAGTGTCGGAGAGGACGGATTTCAGGCTAAACGCCTTCTGTTTATAGGATTTGGCAAGAAGGGTGAGACCCGGGACAGTCGCCGGGAGCAGTTGCGTCTGTCAGCCGGCAGAGCTGTCAGGCAGGCAGATGTGTTGAAGGTGAAAGAGATGCTGGTGGTTTTACCAAAAGATGACCAGCTTGATACTGCCGACGTTGCCGAGTGCGTGAGCGAGGGGCTGTTGCTTGGAAATTACAGGTTTGATGCGTATAAAAAGCCGAAGGAGGACAAGGATGCCGCACGGGTGGAGAAGTTTTTACTGAGTGCCGATCGTCTGACTCAAAAAGACGCGCATAAAGGGATTGAACGTGGCCGCATTCTGGCTGAGGCGGTCAATGCGGCCCGTGATATGGCCAACCAGCCCGGTAACAGCTGGACACCGGCATCTTTTGCCGATTACGCGCAGAGGCTGGCAGAGAAACTCCCGCTCCAGTGCAGGATTTTAGATAGAGCCGATTTAGAGGAACTGAAAATGGGGGGGATCTTAGGGGTTAACCAGGGCTCTGCTCTACCTCCGTATCTGGTTACCCTGGAGTACGGTTCTGCAAAAACAGATCCCACTGTCCTTCTCGTCGGAAAGGGCCTGACCTTTGATTCTGGAGGCATCTGCACCAAACCCCCGGCCGGTATGGAAGATATGAAGTATGATATGTGCGGTGGAGCTGCCGTACTTGCCGTCATGGAAGCCATTGCCGGGATCGGTGTCACCGGGGTGCATGTTGTTGGTTTGATTCCGGCTACAGAAAACCTGTCCGGTCCAGCCGCTCTTAAACCAGGAGACATTATCCGTCATTATAACGGGACGACTTCAGAGATCATCAATACCGACGCTGAGGGCAGATTGATCTTGGCCGATGCTCTGGCATACGGTATTGATACATACAAACCGGAGGTTGTGGTGGATGTGGCCACCTTAACCGGCGCTGTAATTATAGGCCTTGGTCATCATTACACCGGGCTGTTGACAAACAACGATGCACTGGCTGCACGGATGACAGAGGCCGGCGCCCGGGTTGGCGAACCTCTCTGGCGGTTGCCGCTGGGACCGGAATATCGAAAACAGATCGATTCGAAGGTGGCGGATATAAAGAATGCCGGTAGCGATCGCAGTGCCGGCACCATCACTGCCGCCTGTTATCTGCAGGAATTTGTCGGTGAAGTCCCGTGGGCTCACCTTGATATTGCCGGAACAGCCTGGGATTTTAC
>JAAYDD010000203.1 GCA_012729435.1 Desulfobulbus sp. | reverse complement strand
GATGGATCTTTTTTCGTGAACATCCGTACATGATGCTCGGTCTGTTGCTCGCAGGACTGGTTCCGACCAGCGGAATGACCATATCCTGGACGGGCTTTGCCAAAGGCAACGTGGCTGCGGCTGTTAAGATGACAGTGATAGGCCTGACCCTTGGTTCGCTGCTGACACCGATTTATGTCAAAGTCTTGTTGGGAGCCACTGTCACCATGGATATGGCCGGTGTATTTACCCAGATCGGTCTCATTGTCTTTCTTCCCATGGCCTTAGGTTATGCGACCCAGCGCTATCTGGTCTCCCGCTATGGCCAGAAGGGATTTGCCGAACGGTTCGCACCGCGTTTTCCCGGGCTGTCAACCCTGGGCGTGCTCGGCATTGTCTTTATCGCGCTGGCACTTCAGGCAAAAACCGTGATGGCTTCACCGCATATCCTTCTTCAGATTCTCATTCCGCTCATTCTGATCTACAGCGTCAATTATGTCATCAGTACCGTGGTTGCCAGGATACTGTTGCCGCGTGGCGATGCCATTGCCATGGTATACGGGACTGTTATGCGCAACTTATCCATTGCACTGGCTGTTGCTATCAATGCCTTTGGTGCTCTCGGAGCTGAAGCGGCCCTCGTTGTTGCCATGGCCTATATTATTCAGGTTCAATCAGCCGCCTGGTACGTTAAACTGACTGATCGGCTTTTCGGTCCGACAACAGGAGCCTCACAGCCTGTCTGACCGTACTTTGCCCTGTCGCTGAAAATTGCACGACACAAACACTTGATTAAAAACAGAAGTGGCACTGACGTACGAACCGGTAAACACGGAGAACATCTGCACTTGCACCCGATCACACCCGGGTTTTACAGTCCGGTGCATTTCAAGAGCACCAACAGAGTTGACAAAAACCGGCAATCACACTACATAATTGATTATCTATAACCCTAACTAAAGTACCTGTCGTCATGAACTACTCCCAAGCGGCAGCGGCGGCCTTATCCCCAGTTCCCTGGCGACTGCCTGCTACCTGATTTATAGCAGAAAAACGGCTCACCATGGACTGATCTCCGGTTCATGGCATTGTGATCAAGCCTGAACCGAAACGGTTCAGGCTTTTTTTGTTTGTCGACAAAGAATCGGAGATATGTCCCTGGCCCCTAAGCATCTCTTTTCGAGGTAATAACTATGCAGACAACACAATCCCCTATTCGTTTTGCAGAACGAATGAGCCAGCTACCGCCTTATCTTTTCGGCATCATCAACAAAATCAAAATGGAAAAACGGTGGCAGGGCATTGATGTCATTGATCTTGGCATGGGCAATCCCATGGACCCCACTCCGGACAAAGTCACAGAAAAACTCTGTGAAGTGGCGGTTGACCCAAAAACTCACCGTTATCCGGCGGCCGGCGGTATGAAGAATCTTAAACGGGAAATCGCCCTGTACTACAAACCTAAGTACGATGTCGAACTTACCGGAGAAGATGACGTCATCTGCACCATCGGCTCCAAAGAGGGCATTTCACACCTCTGTCTTGCGCTGCTGGGTGCCGGCGACACTGTTTTGGTCCCCACTCCCTTTTTTCCCATCCATGTGTACGCGGCAGTCATTGCCGGTGCAAGCGTTATACGCTTTCCGCTTGGTTCAGAGGAAGAATTCTTGCGGCAGGTCAGTGCCATGTGCCAATCCCTCTATCCGCCGCCCAAACTCGTCATGCTCAACTATCCGCACAATCCAACCGGTACACTGGCCAGCAAGGATTTCTTCATTGAAATGATCAAGCTCGCCAAACGGTACAACTTCATGGTGATCAACGACTTCGCCTACGGTCAGATTGTCTATGACGATGAGGTTGCTCCCTCACTGCTGGAAGTACCGGGTGCACTTGACGTTGGCGTCGAATTCGGTTCCTTTTCCAAATCGTACAATATGGCCGGCTGGAGACTGGGCTACTGTGTCGGCAACACGGAGATGGTCGGGGGACTCGGAAAAATTAAAGGCTACTATGATTACGGTATCTTTTCACCGATCCAGGTGGCCGGGATTGTAGCCATGCGGGACTGCGACGACACCATCATTGAACAGGTGGCCATCTATCAGAAAAGACGGGATGTGCTCTGTGAAGGTCTTGTCCGGATGGGGTGGGAGGTGGAAAAACCCAAAGCAGGCATGTTCGTCTGGGTAAAAATTCCTGAGCCTTTTATCCAGATGGGCTCTATCCGCTTCTCAGTCGAGATGATGAACCGTGCCAACGTTGCGGTAGCTCCGGGCGCTGGTTTTGGAGAAGAAGGAGACGGCTTTTTACGCCTGGCTCTCGTCGAAAATGAAAATCGTATCCGACAGGCCCTTAAACAGATGCGTCGCGCTCTGGTGGAAATCGACCAGGAAGTCAAGGCCGGCATCTTTACTCTGACACCGGAAAGTGCAACAGGGCAGTCAACATCCATGGGCAGTTGATGTCGACAGTCCGCAACAGCAGAACAGCCGCATCAGATTCATTCCGTCAAGAATTGAACCCATTATAGAGGTAAACGTACCCTACCCCTGACACACAGAACTGACCGGAAAACAGGCTCACGGAGGATCTTCAAACCGTCCTTTGAGAGGACATTGTCCCCTCCTGATCACGTCAATTCAACAGCAGGGTCTTTCATCCCTGTTCAGCCAGGAGCATACGCCATCGCCGCACGTTCTCCTCATTGAGCTCACGTTCATGCCTGTCGTCCAACACACGACCCAGCGGCTGCAGTCCGGTGATGTCCTCGATTTTTCCCAGCACCATGTTCGCACCGGTATGAGCCCAGACGCCGCGGAACGGAAAGACACGAAAGGCAGCTAAAAGTCCGTACGCGTCCTGCTGCGGCAATGTCTGATCAAGGATGAAGAGTTGCTCTCCACTGATGATGTCAAGTGCACTGCAGCCTTTATCCGGATACAGTGCTCCAATCCAGAAGACAGAGAACCGGGCCTGTACCATACCTGCCAGCAACTCCTGCTCCAGGCTCTTCTCGGGATAGACTTTGCGGTTGTAGAGCTGTCGCACCAGACTGAACCCCCGTGGACGGTACATGTGGATCAGGTAATCCTGGAAAACTTCTGCCTCCAGTTCATGATCAAAACGCACACCCAATCTCCCGTTTTGCCTGGTCAGCATGCCCAGTCGTTTTGCACAGGTTCTGATTGCGGCCTTGTCAGCCATCTTGGCAAGACGCCCGTGCAACATGGGGATCAACGGCCAGCACTCTTTATACCCGGCAACCACTTCATCAAGATTTTCCGGAAGGGCAATATCTAGTCCCATACAACACACTTTACTCGTTCACTTTTT
>JAAYDD010000202.1 GCA_012729435.1 Desulfobulbus sp. | reverse complement strand
CCTATCGGGAAGGGACCTTTACGCTCACATCCGGCCAGACATCGGACTTTTACGTTGACGGAAAACAAACAACCCTCGATGCTGAAGGTGCATATTTATGCGGCCGTCTACTTTTTAATTTGATTCGCGAGCATCACGAGCCTATCATGGGAGTTGGAGGGATGACTCTGGGTGCTGACCCCCTTGTCACGGCTGTTTCACTGGTCAGCTATCTTGAAAAAAAACCGATTCCGGCTTTCATCGTCCGTAAAGAGGCAAAAGGCCATGGGACCGGGAACTACATTGAGGGCAAGAACAATCTTCAGCCGGGCGGCCTGGTCGCTCTTGTTGAAGATGTGGTCACCACCGGCGGTACGCTGTTAAAGGTTATTGAACGGGTTGAAAAAGAAGGGTTCCGCGTCGGTCTCGTAGCGACCGTTGTTGACCGGCAGGAAGGAGGAGCAGAAATGCTCGCAGCCAGAGGTTATCCACTCAAAGCGGTCTTTACCCGCGAACAACTTCTCAACAGGGATAAGACACCATGAACTGCAAGGAATGCGGACAGCTGTTACAGGTTCTTCGACGATGCCGTCAGGTTCGACTCCAGTGTTGTGCCTGCAAAAAAGAGTACCGGATTCATGAAGTAGCAGCGGATCTTGATCCGGAAACCGAAGCGGAACTCGAACGGTTCACCTGCATTATTTACGACTGATGCACACCTCGCAAATAACAGTACACGTCCGTGAAAACGATACGGCAATACTTATCTGCCCGAGCTGCGGCACGACCAAGCCTATCATTGCCAAAACCTTCCGCCACGGCCGGCACATCATCAAGGCAGAATGTCGATGCAAGCATGTTTTTACCGTGCTGCTGAACTTCAGAAAAAATTATCGGAAACAGACGAGCCTGCCGGGTACCTATCAGATTACCGGCAGCAGCGATCCGGGCGGCGGAATTATTCATATCACGAACATATCCCGGGGCGGCCTCGCTTTTACTGTCTCGGGAAGACACAACATCAGGCAAGATCAGGAGCTGCTGCTCGAATTTCAGCTCAACGATAAAAACAGGACAGTACTGAAAAAACAGGCTGTCGTTGTCTCAGTACGCCATAATACCATTGGCTGTGCCTTCAGATGTCATGGCGAGCTTGATAAAGCTCTGGGGTTTTATCTCCAGAACTGACCGTCAACCTCCTTCTTTCTCCGCTACGGCCTCTCCCTGTGCCGGAACCATCAATCCTCTCCGGTACAGCACCCCCTGCAAGATCTCTTGGGCACGCAGCAGCAGCGGTTCCAGTGTGTCCGGATCCAAGGCACTGATACCCACCCCTTCTTCAGAGAGACTGAGCTGCTGTCGGGCCTCCGGTGACAGGCAGTCTATTTTATTGAATACCTTCAGGCAGGGGATATCATCCAGATTAAGGTCAGCCAGAATCCGCTCCACCACGGCGACCTGTTGCCGCCAGGAGGGATTCGCCACATCGATCACATGCAACAGCAAATCAGCCTCAAACAACTCCTCCAGAGTTGATTCAAAGGCCTTGAGAAGATCTGCCGGCAGATGACGAATAAAGCCGACGGTATCTGTGATGATAACCTCCATGTCCTGCGGGAATCGTAATCGGCGGCTGGTCGGATCCAGAGTGGCAAACAGCAGATCCTCGGCATGGATTTCACTCTTGGTCAGTGTGTTAAGCAGCGTTGATTTGCCGGCATTCGTGTAACCGACCAGGGAGATGACCGGGACATCGCGTTTCCGGCGACGGGTTCGGCGATAGTACCGCTGATCACCTACAGCCTTCAGCTCCCTGTTGAGCCGGCTGATGCGGTCGTTGATCCGTCGTTTATCGACTTCCAGTCGGGTCTCACCGGGACCGCGCGCGCCTATACCTCCGGTCAGTCGGGACAGGGCATCATCACGAGTGGTCAGTTTAGGCAACATATACTTCAGCTGAGCCATCTCAATTTGCAGCTTTCCCTCGCGGGAACGGGCGCGGCTGGCAAAAATATCGAGAATCAACTGGGTGCGATCGATCACGCGCAAGTCAGTATGATCTGTAACCGATCGGATCTGAGAGGGGCTGAGTTCCTGATCAAAGAGAAGCAGATTGGCACCAAGCCGCAGACTCAAGAGAACAATCTCCATGAGCTTACCGCGGCCAAGAATGAACCGGGGGTGGAGTTGTTTACGGCGCTGGATCACCTGCGCCAACACCTCCACTCCGGCGGAACGGGCCAATTCCGCCAACTCGGCCATGGCATCCTCGGCCTCGGCTCGAGAACTGGTGGTCACAGACACGAGAATGGCGCGATCCTTTCCCTGATCAACCTCGCGTACCGGTCGGGCCCGGACAAACTCCTCTTCCAGGGCCTCGATCAGCTCAATGCAGGAAAACGGCTGATTAGCGGGATGGAAGGGCTCCAGAGTACCCCAGTCACGGCCATCAACCTGCTGCGGAATAAGGTGAACAACGTGCAGCAGATCGGGCAGACCGTCACGAATCGTCAGAACTCCCATCAGATCAAGCCGCAGGCAGGCAAGATCCATGATGTCTTCCTCACTCTCCGTGGCATTGGAGATCAGCACGGTATGGACACAACGCAAACCACGCAACCTTCCACCGCTCGTTCCGACATGGGCGAGAGCAGGAATGGTAATCCGGTCATAGTCGCCGACAATGACCGCCTCAATCCGCCCGGAACGGTGGATCAAAAGGCCGATCTGCCGGTTCACCTCTGTTGACAGGGCCGCCAGAGACCGTGCGATATCGCGGCCGACAACCTCCTCAGGCGCACATTTTTTCTCGGCAAGCCGATCAAGGGCGCGCAACTGTTTGGGTTTCAGTCCGTGCGTATTTCCGGTAACTTTAGAAATATTCTGCTCCTTTAAGACAGACGGTCAGCACGGCGCATTGCCCGGGGTCCGCGGAAATGGAATGACATCCCGAATATTCTGCATCCCGGTGACAAATTGCACCAGTCGTTCAAACCCAAGACCAAAACCCGCATGAGGCACGGAGCCGAACCGGCGCAGATCGAGGTACCAGCCATACTCCTCCAGATCAAGCCCGGCTGCAAGCATCCTGCGGGTAAGCACATCCAGGCGCTCTTCACGCTGACTACCGCCGATCAGCTCGCCGATGCCTGGAACGAGAACATCCATGGCTGCGACTGTGCGTTCATCATCGTCCAACCGCATATAAAACGCTTTGATCTGTTCCGGATAGTTCGTCACGATAACCGGAGCTCCGGCAAACTCCTCACAGAGATAACGCTCATGTTCGGCCTGGAGATCATTGCCCCACTGTACGGGGAAGGCAAAGGTTTTTCCCGAACGCTCTAAAGCCGACACGGCCTCGGTATAGGTCAGCCGGACAAAAGGCTGATCACGGAGATGCTGCAGCCTGTCAAGCAGGCCCGGAGCAATGAACCGCTCAAAAAGCGCCAAATCCTCTGCGCTCTGTTCCAGTACTTCAGTAACGAGAAACTTCACCATGGCTTCGGCTACTGCCATATTACCGTCCAGATCGCAGAATGCCATCTCCGGTTCGACCATCCAAAATTCGGCGAGATGCCTGCTGGTGTTTGAATTTTCTGCACGAAAAGTCGGCCCGAAGGTGTAGACGCGACTATGGGACAGGGCAAAAATTTCGGCCTGCAGCTGGCCGCTCTCTGTCAGGCCTGCATGACGGCCGAAAAAATCATCGGCAAAAGCATTGCTTCTGCAGAGCTGCTCCGGTTCAAGAGCCGTTACTGTAAACATTTCGCCGGCGCCCTCGCAATCCGAGGTGGTAATCACCGGGGTGTGCACCTGGAGAAACCCCTGTTCATGGAAAAATCGATGAACGGCAAAACTCAAGATGCTCCGGATCCGGGCAACAGCTCCCAGAGCATTTGTACGAAAACGAAGATGCGGTACAGAACGAAGGAACTCAAAACTATGTCGCTTTTTCTGTAACGGATACACCCGGGGATCAGCCCAGCCAATAACGGTGACCGCCCGGGCACGGAGTTCGACAGTCTGACCCTTGGCCGGTGAAGGAACTATCGCTCCTTCCACCCGCACTGAACAACCGGTGCTGAGCTTTCTGACCTCAGTTGCGTAATTGATCAGGTCCTGCTCAATCACAACCTGAAGATTGGCAAGACAGGATCCATCATTGATCTCAAGAAAAGAAAGACCGGCCGCATCACGCCGGGTACGAACCCAGCCGCTCACCTCCACGGATTCATCCATGGGGGGCTGGAGCAGAACATCACGTATTCGCCGTCCTTCTCCCATCTCTTACCTTCCCTCTGCCCTGACCGGCCATGCCGGACTCTTTGTCACTTTTCTGTCAGTACCTCGGATCGCCATGCTCATCCTCACCCAGGCCCACAATAACAATACCGGCGCGATTGGCTGCATCAACCATATTCTGCTGATCAAAAACAAGCGATTGTCCTGCTTCCACCGCCAACACCGCTCCCTTGACCGCTTTCATGGTTTCGATGGTCCGCACTCCGGTGGCCGGCAGATCAAATCGGAAATCCTGAGTCGGTTTTTTCACCTTGACCACCACAGCACCGGAACCGGCCAGCTTCCCACCGCGAAGAATAGTCGCATCCGTCCCCTCAATGGCCTCCACAGCCAGCACACTCCGGTCCCGCACCACCACACATTGACCGATGTCAAGCCGTCCCACCTCACGGGCTATCTTCCAGCCAAAACGGATGTCCTCCATCTGTGCGGATGTCGGTTTTTTCTTTGTCAGCAACCCTTGAGGGAAAAAGAGATGACCAAGAAAACAGGTGGAGGCGAGCACTCGTATCCCCTCTTTCTCCAGGCTGTCGGCAACGGCGCGTAGAATAGCATCATCCAGACGGCGATCAATCTTATTCCATAAGGTCAGTCCCTTTAAATCCGGAAGGATATCGTGGAATATTCTGGTCTTGGTGATGGTGCCGGCAAAAACGGTTTCGCGAATGTTCTCCCGCTTGAAAGAAGAGATTATCTTTCCCAGCTGCCCGAGTTTCACCCAATAGGTTTGATCAGCAAGTTCCTCGAGCTCAGGAGCCGTTTCATTGACATGGGCAATGGCCACCACCCTCCGCCCCCGGGCTTTCGCCGCCTTGGCAAAGAGCAGCGGAAACTGGCCTCCGCCGGCGATCAGGCCGATGCCTGATGTTGCAGCAGGTTCAATCATCGATCGTCCGCTTGATAACCCCGCGCTTGCTCGAATGAAAAAACTGCACCATCTTCTGTACTTCGGGACAGTCCTTCATCTCCTCTTCAAGTTTGGCGAGTGCGTCTTTCAGAAGAATTTCCGGAGAACGGAACAGGATTTTGAACGCCTCTTCCAGCTTCTTGATCGTCTCACGTTCCATACTGGCACGACGCAATCCGATCTTGTTGATACTGGCAATCCGCATCTGATTCCGGGTCCCCTCCATGATCACATACGGCGGTACATCCAATCCGATTCCTGACATTCCGCCGATGTAGGCATACTCACCGATCCGGCAGAACTGATGCACCGCCACCAGGCCGCCGAGATTGGCGTGGCTGCCGATCTCCACATGCCCGGCCAAAGTGGCGACGTTGGCCATGATCACATGATTGGCAATGATACAGTCGTGGGCGATGTGGCAGTAGGCCATGATCATGTTGTTGTCGCCGATCACGGTCTTTCCGCTTGCTTTAGCGGTGGCCCGGTGGATGGAGACATACTCCCGTATCTGATTACCGTCTCCGATGATCAGCTCGGTGGGCTCTCCCTTGTAGTGGATATCCTGAGGCGGCCCGCCAATGGAGGCAAAGGAGCCGATGGTATTGCGGGCCCCGATTGTCGTATGCCCGGAAACAACCGCATGGGCGCAAATCCTGGTTCCGGGACCGATGTTGACCGGTCCGTCGATGACCGCATAGGGGTCGACAGTCACCGAACTGTCAAGTTGGGCTTCAGGATCGATGACTGCGGTGGGGTGTATACTCATGGGTTGTGTATCCTAAATGAAATTAGAGGAAATCAGGCAAAAGATGAGATATCCGAAAACT
>JAAYDD010000201.1 GCA_012729435.1 Desulfobulbus sp. | reverse complement strand
TCTTGGAATATTTGTCTATCGCGGTGCGCAGTCCTGTAAACTTTCGATCCTCCAGCCGACTTTCATCAATGGTCACAACAGGAAGCACGCCGCAGGCAGGTCCATGTTCCAGAAGGCGGCCAAGGTACCAGAGGCTTTTGTCTGTCAACTGTTCCGGAACTCCGAAAATGAGCAGCAGTTTATATGGTATGGGATTGCTGCTGTTTGCCGCGTTGTGGGCGGACCAGCTCTTGACCTCTCCCTTGAATTTATTCTGAAGCAGATCCTCAACATAATCCGTTAACCGGGCCAGAGCATTTTCCAGTTCGTCCGACCGGGTCAGCAATCGTTGCTCGGGAAAGAGCCGTTTTACTTTCAACAGAGAAAGAAACGGGTCCAAAGACGTACCCAATCTCAGCGGATCTGCAGCGGTAATTTCAACATTGCCGACCGGCATGCAGTGCATCAGCCGTAACATCAGCTGGTGAATCAACCGGTGTCCTGTAGTCTGGTCGGGCAGCCAGAGCGATTTCTTAAAAGGAAAAGGGATCAGCCGTGGGATATAACCTTTCCAGTTCTGATAGGTAAGGTACATGCGCCCGAACGCCAGAGCGTCAGGGAAATGGGTGCCCGTGTTGATATTTTCGGCTGTTAACTCATTCAGATGCGGCTGACGCAGGCGGACCCTTTTGCATAGATCATCAAGATTCTTCAGGGCCGAAACCCATTCCTTCTCAAACTCCTCGTGCACCCGATGTTTTCTCTCGCGAATCTGCTCTTTTTTTGACTTGAGAGCATTCAGCGCGTCGTTTCTTTTTCTGGCTCCAGCGAGTTTGGAATCACTCAATCGCTTAATTTTGGTCTGGATACCGGCAAGCTCAACTTTCAGGTCATTCTGGCGATTCTCCAAACCAGCCTTTCGAGAGCTGAGTTTAGATCTGGTTTTGATTAAATCATCTTTGCCAAGCTCATTCTTTTGAATCTCTCTCTGGATTCTTTCAGATTCCTCACGTTCAGCATCACCGAACACATATTTTACGATTGTAATTAAGATGGGGCGCTGGCTGATCTCACGGTCAAGCCTGTCCTTATCACTCTCGAGATCGGAAATGGCTTTTTCAACCTGCTTTATATGATCCTCTACGCTGCGGATCTCATTGCTTAGCGATTGCAGATCCTTCTGCAACCCTGTCTCTTTATCATGCAGCGCAGTCAGTTCGCCTCTTTCCGCAGAGTCGCTGACAGCCCTGAGATTTCCCACAGTTCTGTCGCAGTCCTGCTCCGATTGTTTCAATTCAGTTTGAAGCTGGCGGTAGGTATCTTCCTTCCTCAGAATCGCCTTATTCATTGCGCCAACGGCATCGAACAGACGTTTAGGCATGGACTCCCTGTTTTTCCGGCTGCTACTCATGACCCATGCTTCCTATTGATTGCAGTTCTCCAGTTAGCTGATCAATCTCGGCGGCTCGGGTCTGAAATAATTCTCCCATTTGCTGAAGGCCGGAGATGTCCTGCAAAAGGGGCTCGAAAACGTCTGAGACAATAGACTGACCAAACTCGTCTCTGACGGTGTCGGAAAATTTGCCCATCTGCTGTGAAGTCACATTAAATAGATCATCAAACATCGGCATCCTCCTCTTCAAACGGTAGCTGGAGGATGACACCATCAGCCTTTAATGCCTGCTCAATAACCCCTGAAACATCCGCAAATGATTCAGCCACACCGGCTGCAATAATCGTCTCGAGTTGCGGCTTGGCCATGATGTAGTCGGACTTGAAATCGTCATCAGAGCTTCTGACCTTTTCAATCAGCTGGTGCCAGTATTCTTCCGACAGGGACAAGGAATAATCGCTATCCGTTAACGAAATCAGTTCTTCCGTGAGCTGGTCAACAGCACTCATCTCACCTACCTCCATAGCGTTCTGGAGCTTGGAGGAAAGCTCCTGAGCCTTGCTGGTGTGTTCACTGGGTATCAGAGCGATTTTAATTTTCATGAGTTCCTCCG
>JAAYDD010000200.1 GCA_012729435.1 Desulfobulbus sp. | reverse complement strand
TTCGGTGATTGCACCATCGAGATGGAGCCACTGCCAAGGGGCGAGCAATTCGAGTTTGTCGACAAAATAGTCGGTGGAGTTATCCCGCAACAGTACCGTCCGGCTGTTGAAAAGGGCATTATCGAAGCCATGGAACGGGGTGTGATTGCCGGATATCCCTTTGTAGACTTGAAGGTGACCCTGATTGACGGTTCCTATCACACTGTTGACTCCTCTGAAATGGCCTTCAAGGTGGCCGGTTCACTTGCCTTTAAAAAAGGTGTGGTCCAGGCAAACCCTGTCCTTTTAGAACCGATCATGGAAATTGAAGTGCGTGTCCCCAAGGATTTTGTCGGGGATGTCATGGGTGATCTCAACAGCAGGCGCGGCCGGGTGCTTGGCATGGACTCAAAAGACAAATATGAGGTGGTCAATGCGCATGTACCTCAGGCTGAGATCCTGCTTTACGCCTTGGATCTCACATCAATGACCGGCGGACGCGGAACTTTTTCAACAAAATTCTCCCATTATGAAGAGGTACCCGCTCAGATAGCCGAAAAAATCATTGCTGAGTACAAAGCTGAAACAGCAGAATAATGACCGAACTGCTCCGACCGTTTCGATGTGGTGTATTAACGTTGAGTGATAAGGGGGCCCGTGGTGAACGGGAAGATATCAGCGGGCCCTATATTCAAAAGACCCTCCAGGATCAAGGGTATGCTGTTGTCTTGTATCAGATCTTGCCTGATACAAGACAACTGATCGAGCAGACACTCATATCCTGGGTGGATGACAAAAAAGTAGACCTGATTATTACCACCGGAGGCACCGGAGTCTCTCCACAATATCAAACTCCCGAAGCCACCAGAGCTGTCATCGACCGGGAAGTCCCGGGCCTCGGTGAAGCCATGCGGCAGGCCAGCCTACAAAAAACCGTACAGGCGGTTTGGTCGCGGGGAATTGCCGGCATTCGCAAAAACAGTCTTATTATCAATCTCCCTGGCAGTCTCAAAGCCGTTGAGGAAAACCTGCGTGCTGTTTTGCCTGCTCTTGAACACGGATTAGAAAAACTAAAAGGGAGTGACAGAGATTGTGCCTAGTCTTAGAGAAGGGTTAAAAAAACAAACAGAGCAGTGACGCCGGGGCTTCAGCCGTTTTGTTCATTCTTCCATTCTGTGGACAAACGGAAAAAGAGAAGTGGAACGGGTTGTTATCCGTCCGGTATCAGGGAACAGGCTCGGCAAAATATGAAACCGGCATGAGATATTAAAAACTTCATTTGCCCCGGATAGGGTGCGCTAAAGGACAATATCACTGCCCGATAAAGGAGACCCGGCACGACTCAAATTGAACATGCCCTTTCAGCCATATACAAAAAACGGCAGCGACCTTGAAACAGCTCTGAAACGCTCTTCTTAAAAATCCCACACCCAGAAGGATATACTTTTTCCAACATACACACTTTCACTTTTCCTTTTCTTTCACCTTTACAGAAAAGAGATGGAATATACCTCCTTCTTTTTACAGAAAACCATTAATCACTACTAACGTACATTAGTGATCATCACATATTTATCATACTATTGTATGATATATATCATCTTTTAATTATTCTGATATTTCATACAGTATATTTAAACGATATCTATAATAGATAATGAAACGTATGACAGAATCAAAATGATTTATATGCTATCTCTTACGGAAATTTCATCAGAAAAATAAAAAATACCAGAAATTTCAGAAACAAGTATATTCGAATTTCCATTTAATTTATTTTTCGTACAGATACGTCATGAACAGAATCGAAAATCTCCTCTCGCAATGCCAAAATAACAGAAAAAAAAATCTGCTGATCTCTGCATGTCGCGCCGCAATTGACGCCGGAAAGTATATCAGTCGGAAATTGAATAAACCACATGATATCACGATGAAAGGCGCAATTGACCTTGTTACCGAGACAGACATTGCGGCAGAACAAATCATTATTCAAACTCTACGCAATGACTTTCCTGACATTGCAGTGATGGCCGAAGAGCAAAGAGAAAGCCACTTTTTAACCACAGACCAGCTTTGGGTGGTCGACCCTCTTGACGGAACAACCAACTTCGCCCACGGATTTCCCTATTGTGCAGTCTCCATTGCATTCATGAATAAAAGTGTTGCAGAAGTAGCAGTCGTCTACGCCCCCTTTCAAGACGAACTCTTCACTGCCATCAGGGGGTCTGGCGCTTGGTTAAACAATCGACCCATCCATGTAACGAGAACCCGACTGCTTATTGAAGCACTTATCGGTACTGGTTTTCCTTATGACATCAAAAACTGTCTCCATGGAGTCATGCAACAGCTTCAATCGCTGCTCCCCAATGTCCGCGATATCCGTCGCGCCGGAGCAGCCGCACTTGATCTCGCATATGTCGCCTGCGGGCGTCTCGACGGCTTTTACGAAACCCATCTCAAGCCATGGGATACCGCGGCCGGGTGGTTGCTGATTGAAGAGGCGGGAGGCATGGTGAGTACGTTTTCAGGAGAAATCTACTCGCCCTTTTATCCGGAAATACTTGCCAGTAATGGAAAGCTACATCAACAGCTTCTTGAGCACCTTCAATGATTCAATCCACATCGCTAAAATCCTCTTTCTCCTCTTGGGTTGTGCATGGTTGCATGCTGCTTGCAGCAACCCTGGTAGCCACGTCTTTTATCGTTGGAAAGATCATCACGCCACATCTTGATCCTGCGGTTTTAACGCTCATCCGCTTCATTCTGGCCAGTGTAGGCTTTGCCCCGTACGTTGTGTACCGTTATGGAATCCGGTTGCCTGATTGGCGGGAACTAGGACGATACACTTTAATCAGCGGCACCCTGGTTGGTTTTTTCTGGATGATGTTTTTATCCTTACGGACGACCAATCCGCTCAACACAAGCGTCATCTTCACAACTGTTCCTGGAATTTCAGGGTGTTACAGCTGGTTTCTGCTCCGTGAACGGTTGGGCGTCCATCGACTACTTGCCCTGCTGTTAGCCATGATCGGTGCAATGTGGGTACTTTTTGAAGGAGATATCCATAAGTTACTGCAGTTACGTTTCAATGAGGGAGACATTTATTTTTTCATCGGCTGCCTGCTCATGGCATTCTATACACCGCTGATAAAACTCCTGCATCAGGGCGAACCCATGGCAGTGATGACATTGTGGATCATGATCACCGGCTGTGCCTGGCTATTGCTCTTCAACCTTTCAAAGCTGCCGGCAATTTCCTGGAACACCATACCTGTGGTCGTCTGGATGGGTATAGGATATCTGGCACTGTTCACCACCATCATCACTTTTTTCATTTCCCAATG
>JAAYDD010000199.1 GCA_012729435.1 Desulfobulbus sp. | reverse complement strand
TCAGCGCAAATCCGGACAAAGCAATCAGGACCATGGAGGCCAGGCCGCTCGTGTAAGGAAAAAGGTAGAGCAGTGGCACCATCACCGCCATGGAGGCGACGATCACTGTCTTCAAACCCCAGCGGTCCGCGGCCGGTCCGCCGACAATGGTGCCAAAGGCACCGAACAGCAGGAAAATAGAGGTCATGCCTGCAGCGTAGCCTTGACTGTGCTGCAGATGATGCATGGAGTACTGCGGCAGAAAGGTGACAATGCCGAAGTGCGTCCAGGTACGCATGATAATGACGAGCACCAGCATGATCACAGCGCCGATGATCTGGCCCTGGCTCAGGCCCTGAGCTCCGGATCGCGGGGTCTCCCTGGTCATTTTTGGTGGAGGAAGAGGCGCCGTGGTTTGAGTTTGGGTAATCGTCGGCAGATAGAACCAGAGCAGAAGGCTCATGGTGCCGTTGATGACAAGAAATCCCAGGGTGCCCTCCCGGCCGGCCACGGAAAGAAAGAGTGTGGCCAGGATCGGCCCGATGGCAAATCCGAAGTTTCCGCCCACAGAAAAGATGGCCATGCCGGAGGCTTTACGGGGGCCACTGGCACACCGTGCATATTTGGAGCCTTCCGGATGATAGGCGGCAACACCCAGGCCGGCCAGCAGAGCCGCCAACAGGAGAAGCGGATAGTTGGGTGTAAAACCGGTCAGCGACATGCCTACTCCGGCCAGCAGGCATCCGCCGGGAATTAACCAGGCGGCTCGAAAACGATCGCTGAACACACCGAAAGCCGGCTGGATGATTGAAGAGCTCAGGTTGAAGGCCAACATAACCATGCCGACCTGCAACTGACTGAGGGTGAGCACAGGCTGCAGAAAGGCGAGCATCATGGTCAGCCCTCCCTGGATAATATCGGTGATGGCATGACCAAAGCCAAGGAGGGCAAGCACCTTCTTGTTCATGGGTATTTTCCTCAGCGTGTTATAGGAAACTGTATGGCATAGATGATTGCAAGGCGCAGTCAGTCTTCAGACGAAAAGGTCGTCAGGATACACCCTGCCGGCTGTTAAGGGAAGGGATGAGTGGTCATTTTTTGATTTCTTGGTAACAGAAATCAGGCTCAGGCAGCCAAATGTTATGTTGTCCGGCTGCTTGTTGTGTGGTGGAAGAACAAGGGTAAGCAGGATTTTTCCTGCCACCCGGTACAGTTTTAACAGTGCCGGCAGAGACTTTTTTTGAGGGACCCAATGATTGAAACGGTATTTACGAAAGTTGATTACGATCTCGGATCACTGATCAAGTATATTGACCTCGGTGAAATCAGTCTGCCTGATATTCAACGTCCCTTTGTCTGGAAAAATACCAAGGTGCGGGATCTTTTTGACTCCATGTACAGGGGGTATCCTGTCGGGTATCTGTTGTTTTGGCAGAACGGACGAATTGGAACCAGCCGCGCCATCGGCACAGAACATAAGCAGAAGCCGCCCCGTCTGGTCATTGTGGACGGTCAGCAACGTCTGACATCCCTGTATGCTGTTGTTAAAAATGTAGCGGTGCTGCGTGAAAATTTTGAAGCTGAACAAATCCGGATAGCCTTTAATCCGCTTGAGGAACGATTTGAGGTAAACGACGCTGCCATCCGTCGCGACAAGACCTTTATTCCTTCCATATCCTTACTCTGGAGTGATGAAACAGACCTGTTTGAGGTTGTCGAAAACTATCTGGACGGACTGCGGTCAGTCCGTGAAGTTACAGCTGAAGAAGACAGGGCTGTGAAAAAAGCCATCAGTAAGCTTCAAGGCCTGTTGAGTTTTCCCTTTACTGCCCTAGAACTAGCTCCGGACGTCGATGAAGAGGCAGTGTCAGATGTTTTTGTGCGCATTAACAGTAAGGGTACCTCTCTCAAGCAGGCGGATTTCATCCTTACTCTCATGTCGGTCTTCTGGGACAAAGGTCGGGCCGCTTTGGAAGATTTCTGCAGAGAAGCCCGTCAGCCGTCAAGAGGAAGAGCATCTGCATTTAACCACTTTATTGAACCATCACCGGATCAGCTGTTAAGGGTCTGTGTCGGTCTTGCATTCCGACGAGCGCAACTCAGGTACGTCTATTCAATTCTGCGTGGCAAAGACTTGGAAACCGAAAAATTCAGTGAGGAGCGTCGTGAGCAGCAGTTCGAGTCCCTCAGAAATGCGCAACAGTGGGTTCTGAACCTGCAATACTGGCACGACTTCATGAACTGTATCCATCAGGCCGGATTTCGCAGCAGCAAGATGATCAGTTCTGAAAATAATCTGCTGTTTTCTTATCTGCTTTATCTGATCGGACGCACGGAGTACAGGGTGCCGGAATTTGAGTTGCGACGCGCCATTGCCCGGTGGTTTTTCATGTCCGCAGTCACCGGCCGGTTTACCGGGTCTCCGGAATCGGCCATGGAGTCTGATCTTGCCCAGTTACGGGATATACACACTGTCGAAGAATTTTTAGGAACCCTCAGGCATACCTGCGATATCAGCCTGACCAGTGATTTCTGGACTGTAACCCTTCCCAACGATCTGGCTACCTCGTCTCCACGCAGTCCATCATTGTTTGCATATCATGCAGCCCTGGTCCTCCTGGATGCCCGGGTTCTTTTTTCAAAAAACAGAGTTGCCGATCTGCTGGATCCGGCAATCCATGCAAGTCGCAGTCGAGTAGAGCGACACCATCTTTTTCCAAAGGGATTTCTCGCCAGACAGGGTATCACGGCAACTCGTGAGATAAACCAGATTGCCAATTATGCGTTGGTCGAATGGGGAGACAACGTCAGCATTTCCGATCAGGCACCCGCTGATTATCTGCCGGACCTGAAAAGACGGTTCAGTCCGGCAGAGCTTTCTTGTCTGTATAAATGGCACGCTCTGCCTGCAGACTGGGAACAGTTAAGGTATTGGGAGTTTTTAGAGCGAAGACGGGAGCTGATGGCCGAGGTCATTGCAGAGGGATACGCTGTCCTGGCAGATGACGCCACTTAAAAAAACATGCAGAGATCGGTATGCATCCGGCGTGAGCTCAGTGTATCTGAAACTGTGACATGTCATACCGATGCCACCTGTGTATCGGTATGAGTTGGAGCTGGATAGGGAGCTGACTGTACACAGTGCTGCTGGGCGCCGTATCTTTATGCACCTGACCCGGGGCAGTCTGACTGTCAATGGTACAAGGATGGATGGCAAAGATCAGAAACATATCGATATTGACAGGTCTCTTGTCCTGCAGACTGTCCGGCATGCGGACTTTGTCCACATTGATCTTCCGGAAGACACCGGGGAGAAGCAGGGATGAGACGTTCTACAGGAAAGGGGCTGTGGTGCCCGGTCGGCCAGTGTAAAGCACGTGTCTTTGCCGGTTTTATTTACCAGGCTGGCATGATAGGCTTTGCACTTCCGGGCGCAGATGAATATCTTTGGCACGAAAATTTGTCCAGACCATACCACTGTCATGGCTCAAGGATGCGTTCGTGACAGGAAAAGGCGCTTAAAGTACCAGCCGGGTGAGCATACGCAGCTCTTCCATCTCAACCAGATGTCTGTCAGGCAAGACCACTCCGATACCATGAAAAAATTGCAATCAATTCAGATGCTCCGCGGATTTGGCGCACTTGGCGTCGTCCTCTTTCACTGTCTTGCCATCGAAGGGAAGTACTTCGGTGACGTTAGAATTCTTCCCAAGCTGTTTGTCCTGGGACAGACCGGCGTTGACCTGTTCTTTGTGATCAGCGGTTTTGTCATGGTCATCGCAACCGGGGGCCGTCACGGCGTCCCCCTGGAAACCCGCCGGTTCTTATGGGGAAGGTTAACCAGGATCTATCCTGTGTACTGGTTTTACTTCGCCTTGACCACCGGTGCGTTTCTCATCCGATCGGAATGGGTGAATGCTTCCCAGGGACATCAGGCAGACTTTCTGACCTCTTTTTTCCTTCTGCCGACCCATCATCTGCCCCTTGTCATCGTTGCCTGGTCACTTATTCATGAGTTGTGGTTTTATCTGGTTTTTGCCGGACTCATCATTTTTTCTGAGCGAATGCTGCCAGTCCTGCTTTTTATGTGGGCCGTGGTTGTTCTTCTGGCAGATCTCATCCTCACCGGCGTGAGTTTGCCACCGTTCATGCAGATAGTCCTTCATCCGTATACGTTGGAATTTATCATCGGCGGGTTCAGTGCCCTGGCGGTACGAAAAATATCCCGGGTACTGACAAGATCGGAATTCATTGCCGCACTGCTGCTTCTTGTCTGTGGGCTGGCTGTTGCTGCCCGTTTTTCCACCTTCAGTGAGCCGAACATGCTCCGTGCTGTCTACTTCGGTATTCTTTATGGCTTTACCCTGATCGTGGCCGTTGTCGCTGAACGTTCCGGCCGGCTTCGTGTTCCATCTCTTTTTCTTGCTATCGGCAACTCCTCATATACGATTTACCTCTCCCATCTCCTTGTCATATCGGCCATAGGGAGGATATGGTCCCTCTGGTTTACAGCCTGGATCCATCCGCTTACAAATGCAGTGATCTTTCTTGTCATGCTTGTTGCGGTCACAGTGTACGGGTGGTTTGCCTATCGGCTGATTGAGCTTCCGCTTCTCCGTTTGTCCCGACGGTTACGCACGTTGTGGTTTGAGACCCCGGCAGAAGGAAAACGCATATCCCCCCTGTCAGGACAGGTAAAATGACTCTACCTGTTTTCTGGTGGATGCCTCAAATGGCAGATCGTTGAACAGGAAGACTGTTGCGGAACTGCATCGCCGGATGGAGAGTCCCCTGCTCGGAGCGCGCAAAAAGGTGAGGGATCTGATCTGCGGTTGTGGCAGGAATGGTTCTCAATTTATATAAGAGAGTCTTACACCTGTCAGGTCAGCAATAGCTTTTTTCCAAGGGTATGCCGGGATAGTAATGGCGATTTAACTGCTGGCGGTACGTGCTTGCCCAGGCAAGGGAAGAGATCTTTTTCAGAAACTTCAACAAGAGGAAACACACATGAGAAAAATAAACCTGCTGCTCATTGTAAGTGCATTGTTTTTCATCGGCACCGGCTGTACGACCCGGTCAGTCGATGCGCAAAGAGCTGATACCGTTGTTGAAACATACACCTACGTCTGTGAGAGCGGAGCTGCTCTTGAAGCGTCCTATCCGGACACCGATTCCGCTGTTATCAAGTATAAGGAGAGGGTGTACACCCTGACAATTGCTGTTTCAGCGAGCGGTGCACGTTATACAGACGATCAGATTGAATGGTGGACCAAGGGTTCGGGGAAAGGAGCCACCGGCTCACTGTTTCAGCACCTTGCCGACGGTACCAGCGGCGATCTGCTTGAACTCTGCATCTGCCAGTGAGTACGAATGTGGTGAAACCCGACGGTGTTTAATAGCACCGCTGATTGTATATGATCCACAACAGCAGAACATAAGAAGAAAGACATGAAGAGGTATGCAGCAGAACTTGCTGGTACGTTCTGACTGGTTCTTGGCGGTGTGCTGGGTGCCCTGATCTACCGCATCCTCGACAACGCTGAAAACTGAGAAAGACGCGTCTGACAGCCGGAATGCCATCAGCCCGAGGCGGTCACCAGGGGCGCAGGCGCGATATTCTACCAAAAAACCCGGTTCCGGGCAGCGGGTAAGAGGTGACTGATTCGTGCATATCAGCTCTGTGCACAGGGAGAGACAGCTATGAGTGATCAGACATATATCGGCTGGCGGCAGACCATACACTGTTTGAGGTGGACAAAGGTCTCTGCCTGGTTTTTTCTTCTGGCAGGACTGCTGTTGTACAGCAGCGCATATGCCGGTGCCCTGCAGGGGACAGCAACCTACCGTGAGCGTATTGCCCTGCCCGATGATGCGGTGTTAACGGTTGTACTGCAGGAGGTGACTGATACAGATGCACCGCCCACAGTGCTTGGTCGAACTGAGGTGGCACCCGCCGGATCGCCGCCGTTTCACTTTACCATTGCCTACGATGATGCTGCTCTGCAGCCGGACGGTACGTACACGGTGCAGGCGGCTGTCACACACCGGCAGCAGCTCCTGTTTGCCGCGGAAACGATATACAGGCCATGGAACAGCCACGATGAACCGTTGACTATGCTGCTCGTGTCTGTACCCAGTAAGCCGCATGCGGAATCAAGGGTTGATGGCGTTGGCGTTTTACCCGCCTCCTACGAGGGGGAGTCTGTTGTTGCCGGTAACCGTGCAACAGTGCATCTGGACCTGTTGCCTGATGGCCGGTATCAGTGGCGTTGCATTGATTCTGACAAAGCCGTCGCAGGTGCGGCAGATTACATTGGCCGCTGGACACTTGACAGAAACAGCCATCTTGTCCTGCGCGGTACAAACGACGTGCCGCTGCTTTTGGCTGTTGTTGAAGACGGTTCAGTCTTGCAGCGACTCGAGACTTCAGAAAAGGCTGTGGATCCTCCAGCAGGGGCTCGGTTAACACGTTTACCGTTATACAGACCGATTGAACCCCGATTAGAGCTCACCGGCATGTTCATCTACATGGCCGATGCCGCCATCATTACCCTTTGTGCTGACGGCCGAAAACTGCCCGTTGCCATGGAAGGAGATTACAGGTCACTTGAAGTTGCCTATCTCAAGACACGTTCACAGGCTGGAGAGCCCCTGCTCGTGAGCCTGGTGGGTCTGATCACCCTGCGACCGTCAATGGAGGAGAGTTTACCGCCGCAATCAACGCTTGTTGTGAAGCGTTTTATCAATATCTGGCCCCGTGAAAGTTGTGGTAATACAGCAGTGGACAGCCCGCTGCGTGGTACTGTCTGGAAGCTTGTCCGCCTGGTCGGCAGTCCAGTAACCGCGGTTGAGTCGCAGGCCGAACCTGAACTGTTCTTTGCTCCTGATGCACTGCATGTTTCCGGCAGCGGCGGCTGCAACCGTCTGAGCGGCGACTTCGAGCTCAAGGGGGAGGCACTGCGCTTTGGTCATCTTGCCATGACCATGAAGGCCTGTCCCGAAGGCATGGATCAGGAAAGATCCTTTGTTGAGATACTGGCCAGGGTGGAGTCCCATCGCATCCGTGGCAGCCATCTTGATCTTCTTGATAAAGAGGGATCGGTTCTTGCCCGGTTGGAGGCGGCAAAATGACAGACGAAAACTCTGTAACTGTACCGGACTATCAGCGCATCATGTTGCCGCTTCTTCGGTTTGCCGCACAAAACGGAGGTGAAGTATCGATCCGTGAGGCTGTTGATGCGCTGGCTGAGATATTTTGTCTGACTGAAGCCCACCTCAAAGAGATGCTGCCCAGTGGTAAGCAGCCGACCTTTAATAACCGTGTGGCCTGGGCTGCCGCTTACATGAAAAAGGCCGGCTTGCTTGCAGCCACCCGCAGAGGATTTTTTCAGGTGACCGATCGGGGCAGGGAACTGCTCAGCCAACAGCCACAGGCCATTACTGTGCAGTTACTTAAACAGTACCCGGAGTTTGTTGAGTTTTATCAGCCCGGAAACGTTCAAGACACAGCAGCATCCACTTTGCGGGACGATGACGCCGGGTTGTCTGCTGCCACTCCGTTGGAGGCCCTGGAAGAGGCCTATGAAAGGATTTACAGTGAGCTGGCCGGAGAGCTGCTTGCCAGACTCAAGAAGGCATCACCTTCATTTTTTGAACGCACTGTTGTGGAGCTGCTTGTCAGGATGGGCTATGGCGGTTCGCGTGCCGATGCCGGTAAGGCTGTCGGCGGAAGCGGCGACGGCGGTATTGACGGGATTATAAAAGAGGATAAACTCGGTCTGGATGTTGTCTATATCCAGGCCAAGCGGTGGGACAGTACGCCTGTGGGCCGGCCGGATGTGATGCAGTTTGCCGGTGCCTTGCAGGCGCAACGGGCCGGTAAGGGGATTTTTATCACAACCTCCCGCTTTACAGAGGATGCTCAACGCTATGTGGCGCAGATCAAGAGCAGGATCGTGCTGATTGACGGCATGCATCTGGCAAGGTTGATGATCGGGCACGACGTTGGGGTATCAACGGTTTCTCAGTATGCGGTCAAAAGAGTGGATAACGATTATTTCGAAGAGAGTGTCTGACCCGGCACCTGCTGTTTCTGATTGTCGTGGAAAACAGGTTTGCTGCAGTTGTCCGGCGATGATTTTTGCTGTGACATGTCTTGTTCTATCAAAAGCCCCGTACAGTGGAAAACCAGGAAGACTGTCCCGTATAGTATAGGTAGAGATTATAGGAGTGTCTGTTCCAGTTGCAGGTGATATTTCAGGTATGTTCTTAGCAGAGGGCCGTGTGTCATGGCTCTTGTGAACATTGATACCGTACTTTCTGATACGTTACGACTCCTGAAAAAAGCCGTTCCGCCGGGTGGAGTGTTGCTCCTTTCATATAAACGGAATCGGAGTATCGCCATCATTAAAAAAGATGACACACTGTTTGAGATCCGTGAAGGCGGCTATGTGCAGCAGATTTTTGATCTGTCGTGGGAGCGCCTCACCAAAGAGCTGAAAACAATGATGAAGAGAGAGTTTCCCCGCAGCAGGAAAGTGCGGGTGGTCAGGTTCTCCCATCCCGAAGAGCTTGACCGTGAGTGGAAGATATACTGATCAGCACTGGGTGTTAAGCGGGCAGGAGGAGACAGTGCACGGACAGGCTGAGCAGCCGCTGACTGAGCACGCCCTAGAGCATGAAGAAGTTGATACCGATGGGTCTGTGTTCGACGGTCTCTGTCATCGCTGCATCAACAGCCAATGACGCCACATCGTCGGCAACCGCATCAACAGCAGCATCTTTCTTCCTAAACAACACCTTCAACGATGACCGGCATGCCGGACACATCTCAATACGCACTGCCTCATGCGTTTTTTCAAGCCCATAATAGCCGATGTCCCGGGTATTTTCACAGCGGGAGCATTTGGCGCGGACAACATGCCACTGTGAGCTGCACAGGGAGCACTGCAGGTAGCGAAGCCCGCTGGAGGCTCCGCCGGCATGCACAACGGCACTCACCGGTGGACTGCCGCACAGAGGACAGTGTGCCGAGTGGCCGGAAGAAGCAGGTTCCATCCCCCTCAGGGACTGTGCCCAATAGGTCCAGTGGACCTGTAGCACGGCACCGATGAACGGAGCAGCGGCCGGATCCAGGCTGTCATTTTCAGGATTGTGCAACAGGAAAGAGGCCTGCTCTTCCATCCAGTGAGTATCTCTTGCCTCAAGCATTGCCAGAGCATCCTTTCCCTTTTCGGGAAGATGCCGGCTTGTTGCCCTGATGAGCCGGTTGACCGCTGCACACCAAGATGGATGCCGGGGCCACCTTGTCGGTGCCAGCGGCGGTATCTGCAGCTTTTGACACTGTGCAGCCGTATGCGCATCAACAGCGGGGAGCTCTGTGGAGCGCTGCAGCTCGTTGTGCTGCCATCTCGTTACCTGTGCAAGAAACAGGAGGTAACTCTGCAGGGTGTGATGTGCAGCAAGGTGCTCAAATCGCCTGGAGCGGCGGAGGAAAACATCCTCCGCCGGCAGATGGATCTCAACAATGGGCCCCGCGGCTGCTTCAAGCTGACCTGGCTGGAGAACAGAACGCGTAGTCATGGCCTCTCACATGTTTGAAGCGTGGTGCAGCACCGGCCGTCGATACGGTGAGGAACAATCGACGGCCAGGGGTTGCGGCGAATACTGCTGTTCATGTCTTTGACGGTTCCTTGTGCGCGGTTTTGGTCATCTTCTCATACCAGAGGGCACTGTGATGTCTGGCCCAGGCAGCGGTCACCCAGCCTCTTGTCATGGATCGGATGGCTCCGCGGGTCCAGTAGGCGGCATAGACATGCACGATGAAGGAGATCAGGATGACAAAGGCGGTGAAGGCATGGACCACTGCTGCTATACGCCGCATATCAATGGAAAACCCGGGCGCAAACCACGGTTGCCAGAGAAGGATGCCGGAGGCGAGAAGCAGGAGCATACACAGTAACAGCACTCTGGTCAGGAGTTTTTGACCGAGGTTGTACTTGCCGATGGCCGGGATGTCGGCCGGTCTGTTCCGCAGAAACTCACCCAGGTGTTTGAACCACTGCCAGTCCGCAGAGGTGATCCGGTTGTCTTTCCAGACCCGTGCCACTAAAACAAGAAAGCAGAGGGCTAAGATTGCACCGAAGAAAGGGTGTAAAATACGCGCCCAGGTGCCGCCGCCGAACAGGCCCGTCAGCCAGTAGAAAACAGGATGGAAAAAACCGAGCCCGGAGAGAGCGGTCAGGATGAACAGGATGGCAACCAGCCAGTGGTTGAGCCGTTCACCGCTGGAGTGCCGCAAGATCATTGGATGTCTGCTCATAGCGTTTCCTCCTCTTCCTCGTTGATCTCATTGGGTCCTTGAGTCAGAAAATGGACGATACCGCCGACAATGGCCGCACCTAAACCGATGCCCATCACGGTTTTGGCAATCTCCTTCCAGAGGACAACCAGCGGGCTGATGCCCGGGTCCCTGGGAAGTCCGCTGTAGAGCTCGGGCCGGTCAGCATGATGGAGCACGTACATCACGTGGGTGCCGCCCACGCCGGAGGGGTTGTACAGACCTGCGTTCCGGTAGCCGCGTTCCTTCAGATCGGCAATACGACCTCCGGAGTGTTCGAGCAGGTCCTCTTTGGAGCCGAAAAGGATGGCACCGGTGGGACATGCCTTTGCACAGGCCGGTTCCCGGCCCACGGCCACCCGGTCGGAGCAGAGGGTACACTTGTACGCCTTGTTGTCGGTTGCAGAGAGCCGGGGGATATTGAAGGGACAGCCGATAATGCAGTAACCGCATCCGACACAGGCCTCCTGGTGAAAGTCAACGATTCCGTTGTTGTACTGTATAATCGCCCCAGGTGCCGGACAGGACTTGAGACAGCCGGGATCCGAGCAGTGCATACAGCCGTCTTTGCGGATCAGCCATTCAAGACGGCCGGGAGCAGGCTCAACCTCGGCATACCGCATGACTGTCCAGGACCGGGCCGAAAGATCTGCAGGGTTGTCGTACACCCCCTTATTGGTGCCGACCACGTCTCGCAGATCATTCCATTCCATGCAGGCGACCTGACATGCCTTACAACCGATACATTTGGAGAGGTCGATGAGTTTGGCTATTTCAAGAGTGGCCCGCACACGGGGTGACGGAGTGGTGGTGGCGGAGCGTCTTTTGATATCAAGGGATTGCAGTGCCATGATTCACCTCCTTACACCTTTTCAATGGCCACGAGGAACGATTTGAATTCCGGTGTCTGCGTATTGGCATCGCCAACAAAAGGGGTCAGCGTGTTGGTGATGTAGCCGTTTTTGGTCAGGCCCAGGAATCCCCAGTGGATCGGGACACCTACCGTGTGGACTGTTTTACCTGCGATCTGCAAGGGGCGGATACGTTTCGTCACCACAGCCGCAGCCACAATGAAGCCGCGTTTGGAGCGGACCCGCACACTGTCACCGGCTTTGACGTCCAGCTCGCGTGCAAGCTCTTCACCGATCTCAACAAACTGTTCCGGCTGGAGAATGGCATCAAGTGCAGCATGCTTTGTCCAGAAGTGAAAATGCTCTGTCAGGCGGTAGGTGGTGCAGACATGAGGGAACTGATCGGCGGTGCCGAAGCTCTCCCAGTCGTCGGTGAACACACGTGCCGCCGGATTGGCTCTGGCCGTACTGTTCTGCGGATGGAGCGGGTTGACATCCAGGGGCGATTCAAAGGGCTCGTAGTGTTCGGGGAACGGACCTTCCGCCATCTTGTCGACGGCAAAAAACCGGGCAACACCCTCGGGATTCATGATGAATGGTCCCATACCGTTTTCCGGGGCTGACAGGATGTTAAAATCCGGGACATCAGCTCCGGACCATGTCCCCGTGACCGGATTCCAGTAGATGAGCGTTCGTTTTGGATCAAAGGGTTTACCACTGGTATCGCACGAGGCCCGGTTGTACAGGATCCGCCGGTTCGCAGGCCACGAAAAGGCCCAGTTCAGGGTTTGTCCGATGCCGTACGGATCGGCATTGTCACGGCGGGCCATCAGATTGCCCTTTTCCGACCAGGCGCCGGAATAGAGCCAGCAGCCGCAGGCTGTGGAACCGTCGTCCCGCAGTTCGGCAAAGCCGTTTAGCTGCTGGCCGACCTTGAACAGGTTCTTACCCGGTTCCTTGGGATCAGCGATATCCGTCACTGCATTTCCTGAGAACTCCCGGGCCAGTTCCTCAGGAGAGGGACTTTCCGGTTGACGGTAATTCCAGGTCAGGTTGAGGATCGGATCCGGAAAAGCACCGCCGTCCTGCTGATAGAGTTCGCGCAGCTTAAGGAAGATGCCGGCCATGATAGCCTGGTCGCTTTTCGCTTCACCCGGTGGGTCGGCAGCCTTCCAGTGCCACTGCAGCCAGCGTCCCGAGTTGACCAGAGAACCGTCTTCTTCTGCAAAACAGGTGGAGGGCAGGCGGAAAACCTCGGTCTGGATGGTGGCCGGGTCAACGTCATTGTACTCGCCGTGATTCTGCCAGAATTCCGAGGTCTCGGTGGCCAGCGGATCGATAACTACCATGAATTTAAGCCTAGCCATGGCACCGGCCACTTTGACCTTGCAGGGGGCTGAGGCCAGCGGGTTGAATCCCTGACAGATGTAACCGTTGACTGTGCCCTTATGCATATTCTCAAACACCTGGAGAATATCATATCCCTTGTCAAGTTTTGGCAGCCAGTCATAACACCAGTCATTCTCCCGGGTGGCAGCCGCACCGTACCAGGACTTCATGAGACTGACAAAAAATTTGCCGTAATTCTGCCAGTAGCTCATCTGACCCGGACGCAGAGGTCTGAAGGCCCGTGCCTGCAGATAGTTCTGATAGTCCTGTTCGTTGTCACCGGGCAGGGTGAGGTAGCCGGGGAGCAGATTTGACAGTAAACCGAGATCAGTGAGCCCCTGAATGTTGGAGTGGCCGCGCAGTGCATTCATGCCACCACCGGGAACACCGATGTTGCCGAGCAGCAGCTGGACCATGGCGCCGGTCCGGATCATCTGCGAGCCCTGTGAATGCTGTGTCCAGCCCAGGGCATACATGATGGTCATGGTCTTGTTGGGAACAGCGGTCTCGGCAATTGTCTCGCATACCCGGAGAAAGTCCTCTTTCGGGGTGCCGCAGATGGTGGAGACCATGTCCGGAGTGTAGCGGCTGTAATGTTTTTTCAGCAGCTGATAGACACAGCGCGGATGCTTCAGGGTCGGATCAGTGACAACGTACCCGTCGCTGCCGAGCTGGTATCCCCAGCTTGTCTTGGCATAGGATCGCTTTTCCGGACTGTATCCGCTGAACAGACCGTTGTTGAAGGTGAACTCGTCCTTTACCAGAAAGGAGAAGTCCGTATAGTTTTTCACGTACTCGTGCTGAATTTTGTCATTGCTGAGCAAATAGTTGATGACCCCGCCAAGAAAGGCGATGTCTGTGCCGGCGCGGAGCGGGGCATAGATGTCCGACACCGCTGCGGAACGGGTGAACCGCGGGTCAACAACTATGAGTTTGGCCTTGCGATGGGCCTTGGCTTCGGTGACCCATTTGAATCCGCAGGGGTGTGCTTCGGCGGCATTACCGCCCATGATAAGGACAAGGTCGGCGTTCTTGATGTCGACCCAATGGTTGGTCATGGCGCCGCGGCCGAACGTGGGGGCAAGACTTGCCACCGTTGGGCCGTGTCAGACCCGGGCCTGATTATCAAAGGCGAGCAGGCCTAAGCTCCGGGCGATTTTATGGGTCAGGTAGCCGGTCTCATTACTGGATGCAGAGGCCGCAAGAAATCCGGTGGTTGTCCAGCGGTTGACAGTCTGTCCCTGTTCGTTGACAGCAACAAAGTTGGCGTCACGATCCTGTTTCATGAGAGCAGCGATACGGCTGAAGGCCTCATCCCAACTGATACGCTGCCACTGTTTACTGCCGGGAGCACGGTACTCCGGATACTTAAGACGGTTGGGGCTGTGAATGAAATCAAGCAGGGCCGCTCCCTTCGGGCACAGGGATCCGCGGTTCACCGGATGATCCGGATCACCTTCAATGTGGATGATTTCTGCTGGAGCATTCTGGGAACTGTCACCCAGACTGTAAACGAGGAGGCCGCACCCCACAGAGCAGTAGGGGCAGGTGTTACGGGTTTCGGTGGCGCGGGTGAGTTTGAATGCACGGACTTCGGCTTTGGCAT
>JAAYDD010000198.1 GCA_012729435.1 Desulfobulbus sp. | reverse complement strand
GCTCCGGCAGCAGCTGCACAAACGGACAGCCTAAGATCCTGACCTCGGGAATTCCGAAAAGTCCGATTGTCGCCTCATTGACCATGACAACACGTCCCCTGCTGTCAAGTTCAATCACCCCTTCAGTCATCCGCTGGAGGATCACATCCCGATGCTTCTTACTGACCAGCAACTCGCTGGTCACCTCGCGGGCATGAAGTCCTTCCAATCCATGAATTACACCGGCTTGCCCCCGCTGGTTATGGCGAAAACGATCAAGAGCGGCAACAACATGCTGTTTCATGCTCGCCATTGGCCCTTTGGCAATACAGACATCGGCACCGATGCGGAGTGTGATTTCGTAATCCTCAAGAGCAACTCCGGACAGAACAACTAAAAAAATATCTTGTAACTCCGGAGTATTACGAATAATATACCCGAGCTTCTCCCCATCGATCTTGGGCATAATGAGATCAATGAATATGATATCCGGCCGTTGTCTGCCAATGCAGTCCAGTGCTTCCAGCCCATTTTCCGCAGTCTCGACACTGCAACCTTCAGCCTCAAGTATGTAGCTGAGAATTTTGCGAATAACCGGGCTGTTGTCAACGACAAGGGTATGTATCTCATCCATAACCGAGCAGCTCCCTGACTGCCTCAACAAGATCCCGGACATCATCAAAGGGTTTAGTAAATACTCTGTCTGCACCCAGTTCCCGGGCTGCCGGCAGATAGGCTTCAGGACCGATACGACCGCCGCCGGAAATAGCAATGATCTTGATGGCAGGATACTCTTTCTTTAAAGAAGTAATGGTTTCCAGGCCCTCCTGTTCGGGCATGATGAGATCGGTGATCACCAGGTCTGCCGGCTGTCTGAGATGTTTTTGCATACCTTCTCGCCCGTTCTCCGCCTCAATCACCTCGTATCCTGCCAGCTCCATTACCTGACGAAGCAATGTGCGCATCTGGTCATCGTCGTCAATTACCAAGATTCTCATCTTCAACTCCCTTTTTATCTGGCAGGATCTCACGAATGGCGCGTGCCAATAACCTCATATCCACAGGTTTTGCCAAGAAACGGTGAACTCCGCATCGCTTCGCCTCTTCCATGGTAACCGCCTCACTATACCCTGAACACAGGATTATTGGCAATCCGGGGCGCAACCGGCTCACCTGACCCGCCAGCTGCAACCCTGTCATTCTTGGCATAGTGTGATCAGTGATCATCAAATCAATCTGTTCATCCTCTTTTTCAAAATACTGGAGCGCCCGCTCAGGAGTACTTGCTGCAAAAACCCGGTAACCCAAATGAGCAAGCATTCGGGTACGCATCTTGACAATTTCCTCTTCATCATCGACAAACAGGATGGTTTCACTGCCGCCGGGCAGGAAGTCACCCTGCTCTGGCTCAATCTCTTTCGGCCTGGTTATGCAGGGGAAAAAGACAGTGAAGACCGTTCCCTTTCCCGGCGTGGAAGAAACATCAATAACCCCCTCATGGGCGGTGACTATCCCATGTAATACAGCCAATCCCAAGCCGGATCCCTTCCCGACCTCATGGGTGGTAAAATACGGATCAAAAATCCGCTCAACTGCCTCCTTCGATATACCTTTCCCCGTATCCTTGACAGTCAGCACTACATAGGATCCGGGTTGAAGACCATGATAACGGTACTGCTCTGCTTTACCGGTCTCTGTCTGCCGTAAAGAGATCTCAATCGTTCCGCACTGGTTTTCCAGCGACTGTGCTGCATTGGTGCACAGTTGCATGACTATCTGTTGGATTTGACCGGGATCGGCATGGATCATGTCGATCCTGTCAGATATAGAAACTTTGATGTCAATTGTGGCCGGCAGAGTGGAACGGAGCAGCCGACATGTCTCTTTAACTAAAGGGGAAACGAATAAATCCTGCCGTTTATGAGTTGACTGTCGACTGAAGGCGAGGATTTGACTGACAAGATCTTTGGCACGATGACCGGCCTGTCTGATTGCCTGCAGGTGTTCAACAAGTTCTGGTGTTGTCAGAGGCGGACCGAATAACGGTGCATTGCCGTCTTTATTTTGTGCAGGCATACGGTACAGCAACAGATCGGCGTTGCCAAGGATAGCACCCAGGATATTATTGAAATCATGGGCAATACCACCTGCGAGCGTGGCTATGGATTCCATCTTATGCGCATGTATCAACTGTTTTTCCAAATTACGCTGATGACTGATATCTTTGGCCGTAACAACAAAACCAACGATCTGCCCCTCTTCCAGCACAGGAAAGCAGCTTATCATAAAAGTACGACCAAGATAGTTATGGGTGATCTCCTGATGATGCGATTCATTTTCTGCACAGATACTGGAGATGAAACAAAATGGACAGGGCGTCTCGGCACCTGCAAACAGGCTGTGACAGGTTTTACCTTCAAGAGAGCTGCTGTCAGGGGAAAGGAGTTGAACTGCCGCCCTGTTCCCTCTGGTTATTCGACGGTTATGGTCTAAAATGAGCACAGGGTCAGCGATGACATCAAAGATGCGCTTCCACTCATTGAGTGCCTTTTCTTGTTTTTGGCAAGACTCCGAATGTGCTTGAAGCCGGGGTCGCAACCAGAACAGGTAATAGACGAGTGAAAAAAGAGTATAAAACGCCAGTACCCAGCAGGCAATCCATAGTATCAAAGCATTCACCGTTCTCGAGCGAATAAAAAGGGGGTGTGCTGCCTGAAAATTCGCTCACGAAAGAAATCAATTGTTTCGCGTCTCCTCTCAACAAGACGCACCTGTTCCGGAATGAGGTCGGAAACAGGATTACGTATGATCGACATCTTATATTCTATGTTGGCAGCAAAACGATTGTCCAGATACCAGGCATAAAAAAGTCCGAAAAACAGACCCGGAGGAGTAAAACCTTCATCAGGATTGATTACTCTGGTATAAACACGGTCATCCGGTCGCAACCGGTGCATTCTGGAGAGACACAAATACGTATCGATATCTTTCGGGGTCAGAAAAGCCTCGAGATCCTTATCATTTCTGACCAGAATCCGGTAGGTCCGGCCAAGAATATCATCACCGTCTCGTAAATCAATCATCTTCTTATCTTCAGCATAGTTGCCCAGCAAAGACTGCCCGAGCGCCACCAGGAAAACCATCTCAAAACGATTGAGATTGGTCACCTGATCCTGCCGCACCTTGATTCTTTGATCAATGGGGTCGTAAAAAGAATAAATGGTATCCCATTGCTGGCAACGTTTCCAGGCGCCAGGATCGACCAGAGTAATACCGCGGATAAACTGCAGGTGCTCTAAAGGAATATCAGGATGGAGCCAGAGGATCTCCAACACCCGATCCAACAGTTGCCTGCGATCCGACTCCGTCATTTTCGCCGCGATCATGGAACCGGGTCTAATGCTTTCGGTATGAAGATAGTTCAGCTGAGTCCGGATTTTATCGTAGCGTAAACAGGGGGCAAGCCGGACAGGGCACTCCTTGCAAACGGTAAAATCCGCCTCGGTCAATGGTTCTTTGTTCGGGGAAACCGTCAGATAATCCGCCTGTTTCAGCGCCCAGAGCCCTTTAACCACCTTGGCCAGCGCATCCGGGTCGTGCTGAATCACTCCTCGCTGCTGCAGTTGCTCCTTGGCAAAGATCCTTGCCTCGACCGAAGAGAACCCCAATGCCCTTACCCGACTCCGATCCATAAAAATCGGCTCCTTATCTTCAAGCGCATAGCGCTGCAGAATCGAACCCGGAATATCGGTCAGGTCAAGACCCACGACATGGGAGAACAGCTCCTGCACTCCACCCGGAATATTACGGTGATAGGCCCTGATCAGATCAGAAACATAAAACTTT
>JAAYDD010000197.1 GCA_012729435.1 Desulfobulbus sp. | reverse complement strand
TTCGCTCACCGACCCCGCAAAACACAGAGATTCCACCGTGCTGCATGGCGATATTGTTGACCATTTCCATCATGATGACGGTCTTGCCACAACCCGCTCCGCCGAACAGTCCCATTTTACCACCGCGAGGGAACGGTACAAGAAGATCTATGACCTTAATTCCGGTTTCCAGAACATTCACCTCGGTATCCTGTTCGGTGAAGGCCGGCGCTGGACGGTGAATCGGCAGATTCTTCTCAGACACGATAGGGCCAAGACCGTCAACAGGGCGACCGACCACGTTCATAATCCGGCCGAGAGCCGGTTCTCCAACCGGGATAGTGATGGGGCCGCCGGTGTCTTTAGCAGGCATACCGCGCACCAGACCGTCAGTCTGATCCATGGCGACTGTACGAACCACATTGTCACCAAGATGCTGCGCGACTTCGCACACCAGGTTATCGGCTTCGTCGCTGATAGCGGGGTTGCTGATAAATAATGCGTTCATAATATCGGGTAGATTACCGGATTCAAACTCCACATCCACGACCGGCCCGATGACCTGTATAATTTTTCCTACTCGTGCTTCACCCATTTGAAATGGCCTCCTGAAAACTGGTCCAATATCTCTGAAATCAAATTTAGCCCTTAAGCGCTTCTGCGCCGCCGACGATATCCATCAACTCACTGGTGACTGCAGCCTGACGCGCTTTGTTATATAACATTGTAAGCTGCTTAATCATGTCTTTACAGGCATTAGTCGCATTGTCCATAGCAGTCATCCGTGCCGCATGTTCACTGGCTCCAACCTCCAACATCGCGTGATACACCTGTACATTGAGGTAGAGCGGCTGCAATACTTCCATAATCTCATCCGGATCAGGCTCGTACGTGTATGATCCCTTGAGTTCTTTCTTTCCCGGATCCCCCTCCTGTCCTGCATTGACAACCGGTTGAATCGGGAGCAGCTCTTTTCGTTCGGGTTTTTGTACTGCTACGGAATAAAAACGACCGTACACCACATCGACCTGATCACTTTCCCCACTGATAAAACCCTCAATTAAATTTTGAGTGATTTCACGAGCATTGAACATCTGGAAAGTACCCATGATATCGTTATACTGTGCCCGTAGTTTCCCGCTTCGTTTAAAAAACTGAGAGGCCTTTCGTCCAACAGTTACAAAACTCACAGTTTTGCCTTCACTCTCGTACTGTTTCCGCAGATTTTCTGCTGCTTTGATGATATTGGCGTTAAAACTGCCGCACAGACCGCGATCTGAGGTTACAACGACGATCTCGACTTTTCTGACGTCTCGTCTCTCCATCAGCGGCAGATCGGTACTTTCCATACCACTTGACAGATCACTCATCGCCTCTGAGAATTTCGAGGCGTATGGGCGAAAGCGCTCCATTTTCTCTTGAGCTCCACGCAGTTTTGCCGAGGCAACCATATTCATGGCCTTAGTAATCTGCGCGGTTTTCTTAACGCCGTTGATTTTATCCTTAACATCCTTTAATCCAGGCATAGGAGTGCACCTTCACGCTCAGTTCAGGCCCTTTGTCGCCTTGAAGGTCTCGCCAAAGGTTGCCAGTGTCTTCTTCATTTTCTCTTCGAGTTCGGGAGAAATCTGTTCCTTTTCGCGCAACTCACTAAAAATGGAAGGTTCGTTTGTCTCAATGTACGTGTACAGCTCCCGTTCATAGTCTGCGAGGGTATCAACAGGGAACTTATCAAGAAAGCCCTTGGTACCGGCAAAGATGATCGCAACCTGTTTTTCCATCGGCAATGGCTGATACTGAGGCTGTTTCAAAATCTCCACAAGCCGTTCACCACGGGTCAGCTGCGCCTGTGTCGCAGCATCAAGATCAGAACCAAATCCGGCAAAGGCAGCCAGTTCACGGTATTGTGCCAGATCAAGCCGCAGGGTACCGGCAACCTGTTTCATGGCCTTCACCTGTGCCGCACCTCCAACACGGGATACGGAAAGGCCAACGTTGATGGCCGGCCGGACACCGGCAAAAAAGAGGCTGGGCTCCAGGTAGACCTGGCCATCGGTAATTGAAATTACGTTCGTCGGAATAAACGCGGACACGTCACCAGCCTGCGTTTCGATGATCGGCAGCGCCGTCAGCGAGCCGGCGCCAAGCGCATCATTGAGTTTGGCTGCACGCTCCAACAGGCGGGAGTGGTTGAAGAAGATGTCACCCGGATACGCCTCGCGTCCTGGAGGACGTCGCAGCAGCAGTGACAGCTCACGATAGGAGACAGCCTGTTTGGAAAGATCATCGTAGATGATGAGTGCATGTTTTCCGTTGTCTCTATAGTACTCACCCATTGCACAACCGGCAAACGCGGAGATGTACTGCATCGGCGCAGGATCAGACGCACAGGCTGCCACAACCGTGGTGTAATCCATGGCTCCATGTTTGCGAAGCGCCTCAACCACCAGGGCCACCGTCGATTTCTTCTGGCCGATGGCCACATAGATGCAGTGCACATCGGTATCCTTTTGGGCGATAATGGCATCAACACAGAGAGCAGTTTTGCCGATCTGGCGGTCACCGATGATAAGTTCGCGCTGACCGCGACCAACCGGTGTCATTGCATCAACTGCCTTAGCACCGGTGTAGCACGGCTCATGCACGCTCTGACGATCGATAACGCCCGGGGCAAGCACCTCAATTCTGCGGAACTCCTGAGCATTGATCGGTCCTTTTCCATCAATGGGTTGTCCAATGCCATCAACAACCCTCCCCTCCATTTCCGGCCCGACGGGAACCATCGCAATCTTACCGGTCCGCTTGACGATGTCACCTTCTTTAATGTCCCGGACATCTCCCAGAACGGCGCAACCGACGTTATCCTCTTCAAGGTTCAGGGCAAGACCAAAAATGTCCCCTGGAAACTCAAGCAGCTCCATTGCCTGGCAATTTTCAACACCGTAAACACGGGCAATACCGTCACCAACCGACAACACCGTCCCGGTTTCCTTCAGGTCAATATCCGCCTTATAGCCAGCAATCTGGTCCTTAATAATCTGGCTGATTTCTTCTGCTTTGATCTGCATTGATTACTCTCTCCCCTTTATAGATTCCTTTAATCCATGAAGCTGCGTCTTTATGCTCCCGTCCAGTACCAGGTCACCAACCTTGGCTATAATTCCTCCAATAATGGAAGGATCAACCTTGGTCTCCAATATGACCGTGGTACCGGTAATTTTTTCTAAAGTCGCCTGAACTTTCGCCAACACCGTGTTATCCAGCGCTACAGCAGAGACAACGGTGCCATGACTGATATTCTGATCTTTATCGACCATATCCTGCATGGCTACGGCAATATCCGGAAGAATGGCCGACCGTTTCTTCTCAACAAGTAAATTCAGAAAACTGGTCATAATCGCATCAGCCTGTACCGATTCTGCGATCTTCGCCATGACCTTTTGCCGAACATCCAGCGGATACAGCGGATTTGCCACAGCATCGGCCACTGCGATGGAATCATCGGCATACAGTGCAGCAATGGCATGAAGAATTTCCGCATAGTGCTCCGTGGTTCCCTGCTCCTTCCCAAGCAAAAAGAGCGCCTTGGCATATCGTCGAGCTAAAATTGTATGTCTCACTGTACCGCACCCACTCTTTCAAGATACTGTTCTGTTATCGTCATCTGATCTTCTGGAGTCAGATTTTTAACGATCAACTCTTCAGCCATTGCAGCTGCCTGCTCAGCGATCTCCTCTCGCAGAACCCGCTTGGCATCTTCAATCTCTGCCTGTACGGCGGCTTCCGCCTGACGCTTTATATCTTCAGCTGCTTTTTCTGCGTCAGCTAAAATACGCCCCTTCTCAACCTCAGCCTGGGCGATGGCACGCTCAACAATGCGCTCCATTTCCTTTTCCATACCGGCGAGCTTCGCTTCAAACTCTTTATAGGAGCGTTCCGCCTCATCCCGACGTGCGACCAGATCGTTTAACTCCTCGCGGATGCGCTCTTGTCGTCCTCTTAACCCGTTAACGATCGGTTTCGCACCAAACTTCACCAGAATCACAACCAACGCCAAAAAGTTGACAATCCGCCAGAACAGGTCCTTCAACTTCTCAGCAGACAGCATACTGTCATGGACATCACCGTGATCAGCACCCTCTGGTACTGACAAATTGTCTCCGACAGCTGACGGAGTGGCGGTGGCAGGTGATACCGCCTGCAGCTCAACCGCTTCCTTCTGCTGCACCTCCACTGCCGGCGCATCGGCAGTCTCGGCAAACACCGCAGGCACGGCCCCAATGAACATTGCCAGCAGCACCGACTGAATCAAGATAATAAAAGATTTCATGCGTCTACGCTCCTTCCCAATATCTTCCCTGCCATTGCCTGGGCAAACGCCGCGGTATCTTCCTGTAACTCCTTCCTGGCTGTTTCGATCTGCTGCCGCAATTCAGCAAGTTGTTTTTCCTTGAGGCTATCGGATTCACTTCGAATCGCCGCAAGCTTTTCAGCACCGATTGCCTGTGCCTGGGCACGTGCACCATCAAGAGCCTGTTTGGCCTTACTGCTGGCCTCTCGCATCCTGTTGTCCAGCTCAAGCTGACGCTGCCGGGCATCTTGTTCAAACTTCACGACCTCGTCACTCAAGGAACTCATTTTGCGAGCCCGCTTTTCCAGGATTCCCAGCACTGGTTTGTAGAGAATAGCATTGAGCACAAACATCAGAACTATCATATTGATGATGTGCATCAGCAACGTTACATCGATCGAAATCATACCAACTCCCTCTTTTCCCGTAAGATATGTCAACTGCCCGCCAACATGAGTGAATGGCGATTCATCTCCCGCCTCGGATAACTACTGAAAAATGCCTCTGCTGTCAAATCTTTTTAAGTATTATTTATATGATCTGTCAGTTATGCTTGGCATTCAGGTCAGCCATCCTTTCCGCCACGGTTCATCAGCTGCCTCCTTCCCCGGACAGCAACGGGTCCTGAACACATAATTCTGCCAAAATAGCCGACATACGACAATTTGCCAAACACTATTTCAAGAATCAGTTCCTCCTCGCCGGTACCGGCAATCGGTCATCAACATGCCCTGAGCCACTCTACAAGATCATCCATACCCGCCTCCGTCGACACCAATGGCCGGTATCCCAGTAGCTTTTCCGCCTTCCGATGACTGAACCAGTGCGATTTCGCAAGCTGATAGGCAAGAAAACGCGTCATTTTTGGTTCAGCAGTTTTTCTGCATGCTGCATAAACTGCTTCCGAGACAGCGCCCGCAGCCAGGGCGACAGCAAACGGCACCCGTTTATGAACTGCCGGACAGTCCAGGCGGACGAACAGTTCATTGATCCACGTCCAGAGTTGCACCGTCTTCTCCTGACCGATAAAAAAAGCCTGTCCGGCCCCTGTTTTCGAAATACAGAGATTGTCGGCCGCCAGCAGGTGAGCATGGACAGCATTATCAATATAGGTAATATCCACACGGTTATCACCGGTGCCGATAATTCTTAACGTCTGCCTCCGGCCACGGTCAAGGAGACGTGGAATCAGGTGTTGGTCTCCCGGTCCCCATACAAGATGCGGCCTGAGAGCAATGGTCTGCAGCTCCGGCCCGTTGGCACGCAACACCTCTTTTTCTGCAAGAATTTTCGAAGCTGCATAGTGACAGAGAGATTTCACGGCATACGGGGTGGATTCATCAACGCCCTCCAGATCATTCTGAGCAAAAACAACAGACGGTGTCGAAGTATATACCAATCGAGACACCTGATTTCTGCTGCATGCCTTAAGAACATTCACAGTTCCTTCCAGATTGATCGAAAAATACTCACTTCTTCTTCCCCAGATGCCGGCCTTTGCCGCCACATGAAAGACAGTATCAACACCGGAAAACGCCCTTTCAAGGAACGTTCGATCACGGATATCTCCCTGAAGACAGACTATCCCCCTAGCCTCAAGATCAGGGTAACGACTCCGACCGACCACTTTCACATCAACACCGCGCATGACCAGATTCTGAACCAGGGCTTTGCCGATAAATCCGCCGCCTCCGGTAACAACCGCCCTGCGCAACTCACCGTTACTCATGTCTCACTCACTTCTCGACCCCTGCCCGATCTCTGTTGCACATCCGGCGGAGAGATGCGTTTTGCGGCCCAAACCGCCAGCTGTTCACGAAATATCTTGGCGTTATGACGAATATCAACAGGAAAACACCGATGGATCAGGAAATGCTCAATATACTTTGTATGGGAACAACTCAACGCCAACTCCCGGAGCTCTGCAAACAACTGCTCCCGCCTTACACCTTTCCCGGAAACCTCAACCAGTATAACCGGGATCTGTTGCCCGGCCCTTCCTACCCCAACCAGTGCAGCCCGTCTCACCTCCGGGTGCCTGTTAAAAATGGCTTCACAGGGAATGGTATCCAAGACTCCGTGAACAGTCTTTACCCGGTGAGCAAGACGACCGCAGAACCAGAGCCGCTGCTGGTCATCCAGATACCCGGCATCTCCCATCCGGTGCCAAAGCTGGGTGCCGTCTGTAATCTTTGCCAGTCTGGTAGCTGATTTCCGGAAGGCATAGGCCCTGGTAACAATCGGACCGCGCACCACAATCTCTCCCACAGTGTTGACGGGCAACTCTTCTGCCTCGCTCCATGAGCTTAGACGTCCTTCCGTGGCTTTTATGATGCGGAGGTCAATCTCCGGCAAAGCCCTGCCGACACAGACGCCTTTACCGGCTTGCGTGAGCGGCCAGGTTTCATCAACAATCTCACGGCCTTCGATCGAGGTCACCGGTAGACTTTCGGTGGCACCGTAGGGCGTAAAAATCCGGCCATCGACGGGCATGATCTTCTGCACCCGTGCCACCAGCTCGCCGGAAACCGGTGCACCGGCCATCAGTATCTTTTTAACCGGCAACACAATATTCAAGTCCGAACAGTACCGGCTGACCACATTCCAGATTGCCGGTGATCCGAAAGAGTACGTCACCTGATGGGTCATCAGTGTCTGCACGAACCTTGCCGGATCGACTTGCGCCGGTCTGCTGGGATCCATATCAGGGATCACGGCCCGTGCACCAAGGGCTGCTGAAAACAAACCAAAAAGCGGAAAACCCGGCTGATCGATATCACCTGCTCCGATACCGTAAAAATCCCGAATCAGACGCAGCTGAGCATGAAAAATACCATGAGTATACTCAACCCCTTTAGGCGGGCCGGTTGAACCGGTCGTAAAAATAATTGCCGCCAAGTCGTCTTTTTCTGCCTGGTAGCCGATAGCGGTCCTGTTTTCTGAAGCCGGATCCAAAACAGCCGCACCGATGGCCAACAGTGAACGCCCTACACTCAACCGTTTACGGACACTTGCAAAAGGACGGGAGAAGATACGACTGAAGATGATGGCTTGGGGGATACCGATGAGGACATCCGGACGAACAGACCCGATACAGCGCAAAAGATTCCGATAGCCCATACCAGGATCAATCAAGATCACCACAGCTCCCAGTTGAAACAGAGCAAAGGTAAGGCAAAAAAACGCCATGGATGGCCGCACCATCAGCATAACCCGATCACCCCGACGCACCCCCTGTTCAGCAAGGACCGCGGCAAAGCCGTCGCAGTTTGAACTGAGTTCAGCAAAAGTCCACTGCCGCCACTGTTTATTCTCCAGTGCAATCAAGGCGATACTGTCACCAAGTCTGGCTGCCGTATCTCTGAAGGTGCCAGCTATATTAAAGTCCATCTGCTGTTCCACCGGTCACGCGATGTAAAAAGGAATCGATCAGAGGCTGGATTGCCGGCAGAGCATCTTCCAGCACATAGTGATTGGCATCGGGGAAATAATGGGCCTCGATCTGCGGAAATCGCCGGCACCACTCCTGATAAAACGTATCATTAAAGCAAAAATCCTGCCCCCCCCAGCAGAGCAACAGGGGACAGCGCTGCAGGTGTGTCAGCGAACGCTCCACCGCCAGTAAAGTTGACCAGGAGGGATGGTCTGGTCCCATGGGAATATCCTGCACAAATCGTGCAATCGCTATCCGATTAGCCCAGCAGTCATAGGGGGCGAGAAACCCGCTGGCAACCGCGCCTGACATCCGTTTGCTCACCGCCATGAATGTGGCTGCACGGGCAAAGGCGTTCAGTCCGCGGACCAAAAACGGTCCCAGCAGCGGCCACCTGCACAGTGCGATACGAAACGGCAGGCGGCGGGAAGGAAAAGCAGCTGTATTCAAAACAACAACACCGGCCACCCGTTCCGGATGGCGCCCCGCCCAGCCCAGTCCGATGGCGCCTCCCCAATCATGAACAACCAGAACACACCGGCCGATTTCCAGACTGTCAAGCAGCTGTTCAAGATTATCGATATGATTGTGCAGCCGGTATGGGTAATCCTGGGGTTTTGCTGAAAAACCGCAACCAAGATGATCAGGTGCAATACACCGGTAGCGCCCGCGAAGGGCACTGATCAGATTACGGTACAGGTACGACCATGAAGGATTCCCGTGCACCATGACCACCACCGGTCCGTGCCCTTCATCCACATAGGCCATGCTCTGTCCATTGATGTGCATATACCTTGGCTGAAATGGGTATTCGGCCAGCTCAGCCGCTTTCATCACCACAAAACTCCGAGCATAAGTGAGTTGATCCCTGATCCGATGCCAAGGATTGCGGCGCGCTGGCCCGGTGATAAAGCCTGCTGCTCTATCCCCATGGCCATAGTAATCGGTGCGGAAACCGAACCGACATTGCCCAGAATCGGCAGTGTCTCAAAATTTCTGGCCGGATCAAGTTGCAGAGTCTCAAAAAGGAGCTGGGCATGTGCCCGGCCGACCTGGTGACAAAAAAAACGGTGAACAGTATCCGCTCCCCACCCCGTTGCCGCCTGAAAAGATTGCCAGCAGGCGGCTGCAGTTTCAATGCCCTTGGTTAACAACTGTTCAGAATCTGTCGACATCAGGGTGCCCTGTTCAGCATTCTGGCCGCCCTGGCACAGGTCATTATAGGCGGTATGAGCCCGCCAGGCTCCACCGTACAGGTAATGACCTGTGTCCAGATAGTCACGCCGGGTCATAACCAGCGCCACAGCACCGGATCCTATGGTCAGAGAGGCGAACAGAGGTTTTATGGACTTCCGTGTAAGTCCTTTTTCATGCAAGAGAAGATGGAGTGTTGACCAAATGAGTTCCTCAGCAGTCTCACTTGCCACGACCAGGCCGGAACGCACCTGCCCCAACTCCAGCATGTTGGCCAGCATCACCATCCCGTCAAGAAAACCTAGACATGCATTAGAAATATCAAAGAGAAGACAGGAGGATGGTAAACCGAGAGTACGGTGGACAAAAGAGGCTGTCGCCGGTTCCATCATGTCGCGGCTGACCGAGGTGACCAGCAAACATTCGACATCCTCAGGATCTATACCGGCACGTTCCATGGCGACTGCTCCGGCTGCGGCTGCTCCTTCACTGGGGCGGGTTCCATCCGGCCATAAGCGGCGGGCCCTGATGCCTGTCATCAGCTCTAGCCTCCCGGCAGGCAGTTTCAGACGCTCGTACAGAGGTTGCAACCGTTCCTCGATAGCTGCAGAAGTTAATTCTATCGGCGGGAGCCTGTAACCGAACGTATGGAGACACACCTGAGAATACTGCAGTTTCATCCGACGACTTTCCTAAAACTTCCTGTTGACCGGCCAAAGGTCCGGGGCAAACATGTTCACGTGTTATACTCCTCCCGCATCCCCCGTGCATCTTTTTAGAGCACCCGGCAATCTGTCCTTAACGGGTGCATTCCACATGTCAGCCAGACACATCAAAACGTGCCGCCCAGGTAACAAGCAGGGCTGCCAATGCCAAGTCATCCATCACACCGATCACCGGAACCCACTCGGGTATGAGATCGTAGGGAGAGAGAATATAGAACAGACCGAGGACCAGGACACCTTTCACCCACAGCGGTGTACGGGGAGATAAAAACACTGTCCTAACGTGCAGCAGCATATGCCTCAGATGGACAAGTACAGACCACAGACGCATTCTAACCGATCAGGCAACGGTTTTTGCTACTATACCGGCATCAAAGTAATTCAATCCCATGCCGGCATCAACCACCACACATTGACCGGTTATTCCTGATGACCGGGGTGACAGAAGAAAGGCTGCCACGTTGGCGGCCTCCTCAGTCCGGACAGCCTGTTTACGGAGCGTTGCCTGTTCTGCAAAAAGGTAGCTGTCTATATATCCAGGAATACCGGCGGAAGATGAGGTTTTAAGCAGGCCCGGACAGACAGCATTAAACCGGACCTCGGAGAAGGCGGAAAAACTTTTGGCCAAAAAGCAAAGTGAAGATTCCAATGCCGCCTTGACAGGCGCCATATAACCATAGTTTTCCGAAGCCATCCGGGTTGTTGAAATCGAAATGGTGACCACCGAAGCCCGGCGGGCAAGGAGATCTTTAAAATGGTTGGCAATGCTGATCAAAGAAAAACAGGAAATATCCACTGCCTGAAGAAAATCCTTTTTCGACGTCTCGTGGAAAGGCCGCATCCCTTCGCTGTAATTTGCAAAGGCGACCGAATGGACTATACCGGCAATCGGATCGTTGACCAGGCGTGCAATGGTATCGCGAACACGTATAATCTCTTCTTCTCTCTCAACGTCACAGCAGAAAACCGGACTGTCCGGAAACAGCTTGAGAGCCATTGTCTCCTGTTGCCCGCCGCGCACCACATGAACAACCCTGGCTCCGAACTCAACCAGAACACGACTGACAGCATAAGCCACTGACTTCCTGTTAGCCAGACCAAAAACCAGTACTGTTTTATCTGCAAGTCCTAGAAAATTCACTTAACTCCCCTTGCTTGTGCACGCGAATTCGACCTGTACAGCAACTTTACCGCCCACCTTGACAGTCCCCTTCATAAACCAGGCCGGTCCGACACGTTCAACCAGTGAGGCAGTGATCTCCAGCAGATCACCGGGCCGAACCTCCCGTTTGAATTTAGCGCCTAAAATCCTGGTCAGCACCGGCACTCCGCCAACACCGTCCTGCCCGGCATCATGATCTGCCGTGTTCCGCATTATCTCACTTATGAGAAGGGCCCCGGCCTGAAAGACCATCTCACAGAGCAGCACTCCGGGCATGAGCGGATAGCCCGGATAATGTCCCTGGAATATGGACAGATCCCGAGGGACTGTCTTTTCAGCACTGATACAATCGGGGTGTACAGCAAGCACCCGGTCCAGCCAGAGAAAAGGCGGCCGATGGGGAATACGTTCAAGAATAAACGGATCCACTGCAGTTCCCATTAAAGCCCGCCGGTTACTTCAAGAACGGCACCGTTAATATAGGCGGAACGATCACCGGCTAAAAATAATACCGCATCCGCCACTTCGTCCGGAGTACCAAAACGGTTGGCCGGCACCATCTTTTTATAGGATTTGACCTGTTCCTCAGGCAGATCGGCGATGAACCCGGTTCGGATAAAGCCGGGTGAGACACAGTTGACGGTGATCTTCCGCTTCGCCACCTCCTTGGCCAGCGACTTCATCAGACCTATCTGGCCCGCCTTCGAGGCAGCATAATTTGCCTGGCCGGCAAAACCGAGATAGCTCATAGGCGAAGTAATGAAAATAATGCGGCCGTACTTCTGCTTAAGCATGAGCGGTAAGGCCAGCCTGGACATATTGAAGCTGCCGGTAAGATTGACATCGATAACGTTCCGCCAGTCCTCCTCCTTCATCAGTGCCAGGACAGCGTCCCGACGAATACCTGCATTGTTGACCAAAATATCCAGGGTGTCCTGCTCTTCTTCCAGTTTGGCGAAATAGGCCGCAACTGCCTGATAGTCGGTGACATCCAGCCGGGAGAGTTGTAATCGTGTCCCATGGCGGACATTGTCGGCAGCCATGCTCTCGGCGGCCATATGGTTACCGGCGTACACACCGAATACGGTTGCACCATGAGCTAAAAAGAGCTCGGCGATTGCACGGCCAATGCCACGGGTTGCGCCGGTGACCACAACTTTTTTGTCTTCAAATGCAGGCATCAGACTAACCATGGAAAAACATCTTCTTGCAGTGGAGTGGGCTTGTCAACTCTTTCCTCGTGAACTGAACTGCAAAACAGGAAAATGCAGAGCATCTAACCGGAACTCCTTCAGACTCAGTGCATGTTTTTCAACAATCGACCAGGAAAGCACGGCAAAGATGAGCGTAATTCCACTGGACAAGAGAAGCATTCCCTGTGGAGATATCCCCGGCATCAACGCGGCAATGGACTGCTGTACTGGAAATGCGTACACGTAGGTACCGTAGGAATAATCGCCCAGCCTGTTATAGTTCCGAATCATGCCGGACGGCACATAGGCGCAAAATAAAATGCTGTACCCGATAGCCAGGACATAACTGACGTAAAAAATCTCCTTATGCAGGGATGATCCTATCAGCAGCAACAGAAGAAGAAGAAAAACCCGGCGCGACAGGATGACTTTCTCCCGCAGCAGGTAGAATGAGGCGCCGGTAAAAAACATATAAAATAATCTCAAGGATTTCCCGCCGGTATTAACCATGCGAAAATGAACAATGAGCAACAGGACACCGGCAATCACTGCACTGAGAACGATGACCACCTTAAACACCTTACTCCGGTCAGCGGGAACGAATCGTACCAGCAACCAGACACAGGTCAGAATGATGTACATTTTCAACTCATACGGCAGGGTCCAGAGTGAGCCGTTTACTGTGCGTTCAAAAGGGTTATGCTCAAAGACACCGGGAAGGTGCTGATTTACACCGGTCACCAACGTTGAGCACTTGAGTATATACTTATAAATTTTCGCATCCGAAAGGTACAGAACTGCCGGTTGAGTGGTAAAATAGAGCCCCACACAGAAAACAGACAAGAGCACCACTACAATAAGCGCCGGATAAATACGCAGTATTCTGGCCCGGATGAACTGTTTCACGTTCTGCCTGTTTATGAGACTCGCAGTAACAAGAAAACCGCTTGTAAAAAAAAATACGTCCACAGCGATTGTACCAAGCGACATCCCCAGCATCTGTGCAAACGGCTCCACAGCACTTGAGCCGCGGGCAAGTGGAAAGCTGTGGCTTACAAGAACAGCGTAAGCAGCAATAATTCTGATCAGATTGAAATTATTATCCCGGCCACGGGCACAATCAACAAGTCTCATTGGTGATGCTTTCAACCCCGTAAGTATCCATCCACGTCATTGGCAACAATAACACCGTAGTTGATCGCGCCGAGCCAGCCGCTCATGATGATACCGACCGAACCGGCATGAAAAAGCCCCCCTATCTCCCTGTGTAAAGAGCGGGAAATATCCAGCCCCTCAAATTTCGTACCGAAAGAGGCGCCCTTTGCATGGAGTGTATAACGGTGAAAGGTTCTGGGGGTGGAGGATTCCACCACGTCAATCTTCTGACGGATGTCCGGAAGATACCGTTCAAGGTCAACGAGGCAACGCTCAATCATTGCGGCCTTGGCAGTACGGTAGGAGGCCGGATCCAGACTGCTCCAGTCATGGTAATTTGCATTCATCGAGGCGACAATGGTGTAATCCGGCGGACTTTCCGGTCGAATCTTCGGATAATACAGAGAAAAAGTCCGGCTCTTCGTACTCATTTCCCGCATCTCCTCGGATGAAAACTCCGGAGCCGTAGAGGTAAACAACAGGTCGCCGATATCCGGAATCGTCTCTCCTTTACGGATGCCGAAGTAGACCTGACAACTCGAATTATTCACCCGTACCTTGGCAAATCTATTCAGAAAATCCTCATCGAACTCATCCTGTCCGACCAGGTGGTTGACAGTATTCGTTACACCCGCGTTGGAGACCACAGCCCTGGTTTTAATCAGACGGCCGTTAACCGCCACGCCGGCAACCATCCCTCTTTCAATAACAATCCGATCTGCACGGGTACCGGTGCTGATATCCACCCCTTTTGCTCGTAATTCGCCTGCCATCAGACCAATGAGCTTGTCTGTCCCGCCTTCAAACGTGAAGACACCCCGATTCATGAAGTTCGAAAAAACAATACCATAGGTAATAGCCGGTTCATCAAGGGTAGACCCGTTGGCATAGGTGATCGGTTCCATCAGTAACCGGTGGATATCAGTGCGACCTGGAAAAAATCGGCCAAACAGCTCCCGGGTGGTCAACTGCTGATCGTCGTAGAAGTTCATCCCGTCAACTGTGGCAAAAAACTCTTTGACAACGGCTGCACTCACTTTGAATCTTTCTTGGAGAATACGGATGAAATCTTCCTTGCTAAACGTTGTGGTTAAAGAAAACTGCGGGTTGTCAAAGACAATATTCTTAAGCTGAATGATTGAGC
>JAAYDD010000196.1 GCA_012729435.1 Desulfobulbus sp. | reverse complement strand
TTCGCCGTCCCGATGCTTGGAGCCGTGCTCCACACGATCAACGTCCGCTTGTCACCGGAACAGATCCTCTATACCATAGATCATGCTGAAGACGATTTTCTGCTGGTCAATGATGAGTTTTTCCCGATTATCGAACAGATCAAAGGACGTATTGACACGATTCAAAGCTATGTTCTACTCACCGATCTCGACACACCACCGCAGACAAGCATACCGTTGGCCGGTGAGTATGAAAGCCTTCTGGCAATGGCAGGTGCTGAATTTGATTTCGAAGATTTTGATGAGAACACCCGGGCCACAACCTTTTACACCACAGGGACCACCGGCATGCCCAAGGGTGTTTATTTCAGTCACCGTCAGCTTGTGCTGCACACACTCGGCAATCTGGCAGCCCTCGGCACCCCGTTTCAGCAGGGACGTTTCCACCAGCGGGATGTCTATTTACCGCTGACCCCCATGTTTCACGTTCATGCCTGGGGAATGCCCTATGTGGCCACCTCGCTTGGTGTCAAACAGGTCTATCCCGGGAAATATGCTCCCGGCCCGATTCTCCAGCTTGTAACACGTGAAGGTGCGACCTTCTCCCACTGTGTGCCCACGGTCATGCACATGCTGATCAATCATCCTGATTTCGAGAAACTCGATCTGTCGGGCTGGAAAGTGATGATCGGCGGTTCAGCCCTGACCAAAGCCATGTGTCAGACGGCATTGAGTCGAGGTATTGATATCTTTACCGCCTACGGCATGTCCGAAACCTGTCCGATTCTCACTCTTGCCCATGTCGATCAGGATGATCTGAGCGAAGAGGAGGAGATCTCCATCCGCTGCAAGACCGGACGCCCCATCCCGATGGTTCAGCTGCGTCTGATGGATGAAACGATGAATGAGGTGGTCCATGACGGCGAGCATGTGGGTGAGATAGTCGTTCGAGCCCCCTGGCTGACCCAGGGGTATCTCAAAGACAAGCGCAACTCAGAGAACCTGTGGAAAGGCGGATACCTGCACACCGGTGATGTTGCCAATATCGACCGCCGGCGCTATGTCACCATTACCGACCGGATTAAAGATGTGATCAAAACCGGTGGTGAATGGCTCAGTTCTCTGGAGCTTGAAGATGTTCTCGGTCTCTTTCCCGGGGTGGCAGAGGTGGCGGTCATCGGAATGCCTGACAAAAAATGGGGTGAACGCCCTCTCGCTCTTATTGTGCCCAAGGAAGAGGCCTCCCCCCCCACGCCCCGGCAGCTGGTCCGTCACGTCAATCAGTTTATTGAAAAAGGACTGCTCTCCAAACAGGCCATGTTGCTCAAGGTCAAGATCGTGGAGACCATTGATAAGACCAGTGTCGGCAAAACGGACAAAAAAACACTCCGCATCAAGTATCTGGACTAAACTTTCTGGTATATTGCCGGATGCGAATCTGTGACTTGGTCAAAAAGGCCCTGACCGTCTGAAAAGCTGAACAGACGGTCAGGATCATTCCACAACCCGCCTGATGACGATACCTATGGTTCTGGAGAGTTCAATGCCGGTCCCAGGGTAAAATGGTAGAGACTCTGGCAGGCTGTTCCTTGAAGACCGCACAACTCATGGACTGCATCGTCAAAAAAGCAGCCGATACCTGTTCCTCTCAATCCTGCTGCCTCTGCCTCCAGATAAAGCACCTGACCGATCATACCGGCCTCCCAGAACAATCGCCGGTACATCCAACTCCCCTCCTCAAGGGCTGCATCAAATTGAGCCAGCATACCTGCACTCAGAGCACTGTTCCCGGCCATTTCCTGGTAACAGGAAATGGCTGTCGCCAGCTGCCGGCAATCACCGTTGAGCAACCGGTACAGACAAACCGGCCCTGATTCCTGCTCCACGGTCCATAAAAAATCTGATCTCATCAGTGTTCGAAGAGTCCCGACCGCGGTCTTCTCCCTCGGCAGAAGGAAGAGACCAGGGGCCACCCCCTCCACACGATGCAGAAACAGAAGCAGATGGATTCGGGGAGGATACGGCCAGGCGTCAAATGGTGGTTCATCCGGTCTTGGCAGGGTGGCGTCCAGCAGACGCCACAGTGTTTTTGCACTGATTGTGCCTGTTCTATCAAAGGTCCGGACACTGCGACGCTGACGGATGAGTGCTGCAGCCGTCCGGTCTGAGGTGACCGCTGACGAAGACGCCGGTCTGCCCGCGGATATTTCCTGTAACTCTGTTCTCGGCTTTTCTGTTGCCAACCGCACCTCATCAATGACCGCCCACTTTTCCGGATGAGGAACAGAGCTCCGGTTATCGACCTGCCCGTACCACTGACCGCCGGTTACAGCAGAAAGCAAAGGATCCGGCATGATCGTCTGTTCCGTCTCCGGGCCAACTCTGCAGATCAGTCCCGGTGCCTCCGGGTCGGCGAGCACAAAGTCCTCCTGTCGGTCCAAACCCAGAAAAAGAGCAATGTCTGCGTCACTCCAGCAGTCAAGCAGACGGACATGCCATCCAAGCACTGCAGCAGCAAAGCGTAAAGCGGCAAACCCGTGTCCGATGTCAAGCTGGCAGTAACGAAATGCCCGCTCACCATACTTCCACGCTTCCCGCCAGTGGACGGAACTCAGCCCGACAAGTGCTCCCGGCAGCGGTAGAGTTACGCTACATCGTTGCTCCAGGACATGATGCAGGCTGGAATAGTGGTGAACGCCGTCCGGAATACCTGCAACTCCGGAAAGGGCAATCGATATTTCGGTGGGATGCAGGTTGCCGCTGGAAGGTGTGCACCGCAGGGGACGGGAAAAACGACCCGATGATATCCAGTCAGAAAGTCCAAAAGAGAGTTCAAGCAACACTCCCACACTCTCTTTCTCGATCGGTTCAGGGACGATCCCGCCGGCCTGGAAGAGGTCCGCATAACGTACTGTCCTGAGATCAGCGGCCCACATGGGCAGACGTGTATACGGCGTGCCTATAAAACGACGAAAAGAAACAGGCTCAATCGCCCAATCCAGTCGATCCGGTCCCGGAGCGTAGCGTTCGAAATGGTGTTTGGTCCGAAGATGATATTGCCGGACAAACTCTTTGCTTTCAGCGGTTTCCGGCATTGCGGATCGTCCCTGCTCTGCTTTGGCACCTTATGGTTGCGACCTGAACAGCGCACAGGCCTCATCTTCCTCGCCAAGCCGGCAAGAAATGGCAAGAAGCGCCTGATTTTCCGTCGAAAAGATATTCTGTTCTCCGATAAATCCGTACAGGCCTGTTGCCCGCAT
>JAAYDD010000195.1 GCA_012729435.1 Desulfobulbus sp. | reverse complement strand
TCGAACAGCTGATAGTGTAAAGTCTGTGCAGAGAACCCGGGCTGTCTTAAAACAGCCCGGTTGGCGAAACACTGCACAATACGATTGCGGGGACAGGGGAGCGAAGTGATGCATGATCAGACCATCAAGATATTGGAAAAACAGCGGCAGGACCTCGTTGTTCGTGTTCTGAAGAAACATGAGGAAATGGAGGCGAACAGATCGTTCACTGAACGGATCCTTGCCAGTATTTCAGAACTCTTTCTTCTTATGAATGATGAGTTCAAAATTGTTCAGGCCAATCGTGAGTTTCTTGAACGGACAGGAGTGGCTCTTGATGCAGATCATCATCTTTCCCTCAACGATCTGTTTTCTGCAGAGACTGCTGATGCAATCCGTCAGGCATTTATCAAGGGGGAATTTATCGAACTTGAGGCCTATTTAAAGGACGGCAAGGGAGGTGTTTTTCCTGTAAAGATGCGTGGTTCAACCCATGTCAATCCTGATGGACTGACATTGCATATGCTGATTTGCTCGGACTGCAGTGAGTTTTATGGTCTGATGGCACAGATGCAGGAGGGACAGAAGCAGTTGATTCACTCAAGCCGGCTTGCCAGTCTTGGGGAGATGGCTGCCGGGATTGGTCACGAGTTGACCCAGCCCCTGAATGCGATACTGCTTTTTGCCCGTAACTGCCTTAAGGCATTGGAAATGCCGGGTGACCATACAGAGATGCTACGGGAAAATCTGCATATTATTATCGACAGAGTCAATAAGGCTTCCTCGATAATTGCCACCATGCGGAGTTTTGGGCGGAAGGTGGAGGAAGAAAAATCACCTGTGGATTTAAACGGTATTATCCGTAAGATTTTGCAGTTTCTCGAGTCACAGTTACGTCTGAGCGAAATAGCTCTCGATTTACGCCTGACACCGCAGGTGTGTGAGGTTTTGGGTGTCGAAGTCCGGCTTGAGCAGGTTTTTCTGAATTTGGTTCAAAATGCCATACAGGCCATGGGACGGGTTGAAAAACCAAAACTGACAATCACGAGTAATCTTGTTCAGTGTCTCAACCTGCAAACCATGCAAAAAGAGCCCTATATTTTGGTCACCGTGGCGGATAACGGTGAAGGAATTCCGGAAGAGCTGCAAAAGAAGATCTTTGACCCGTTTTTTACCACTAGGGTTGTCGGTACCGGTACGGGATTGGGACTGTCCATCGTTGATCGGATCGTACGCAGTTACTCCGGGCATATTGATGTAGAAAGTACAGAAGGTAAGGGAGCATGTTTTGCCGTTTACCTCCCACAATATCAGGAGATGTCTCTTGTTGACCCGTGTGAGAAGAAGGAGGGATGAACTTGAAAGAATCAGCTGCACCCAAACCTCAGATTTTGGTTGTTGATGATGATCACTATCTTCTGGCGGCGATCAAGCAGACCCTGATACTGCATGACTATACTGTGCATACCTTTGCCAATCCTGTTGAGGCATTAGCAAGTGTCGGGGAACACGATTTTGCTGCTGTTCTGGCGGATATCCGCATGCCGGAGATGAATGGAATGGTACTGCTGGAACGCATCCATGAACAGGACGCGGACCTTCCTGTGATCCTCATAACCGGTCATGGTGATATTACTCTGGCTGTCGAGGCGGTTAAAAAAGGTGCCTATGATTTTTTACAGAAACCCGTCGACGAGGACATTATCCTAACGACCCTGGCAAGGGCCATTGAAAGAAGGCAGCTGGTGCTGGACAACCGTCGGCTTGAGCAGCAGCTGCATGCCAGCCGTTCCAGCCGTTCGCGATTTTATGGTCTCATCGGAAGTCATCCGTCCATGCTTGATCTTTACGGTCTCATTGAGACAATCGGCCGGGAAACAGATCCTGTGCTGATTGTAGGAGAAACCGGAACCGGGAAAGAGCTGGTTGCCCGCGCTATCCATGCCATAGGAGCCCGGGAAGGAAGCCCTTACGTTGCAGTGAATATGGCGGCACTGCCTGCAGAGATGATTGAATCAGAGCTCTTTGGTCATGAAAAAGGAGCTTTTACCGGCGCTATCCAGCGTAAGATCGGAAAGTTTGAGTATGCAGCCGATGGAACACTTTTTCTCGATGAGATCTGCTCCATGCCCATTTATCTGCAGGCTAAGCTTTTGCGTGTTCTTGAAGATCGTACCTTTACCCGGCTGGGGGGGAACAGAGCTATTCCTTTAAAGGCACGTATTATAACTGCCACAAATCGTAATTTGCAGGAAGAAGTGGCCAGGAAAGCTTTTCGGGAGGATTTATACTTCCGCCTCAACGTATTGCCTGTCCATCTT
>JAAYDD010000194.1 GCA_012729435.1 Desulfobulbus sp. | reverse complement strand
TCGAGGTCTGTGACTCCGGCACAACCGGAAATCTTCGATGAAAAAGAAAGCAGATTCTTTCAGGAAGCACTGCTGCCCCCGTATCTTCGTATGTTCCGGCCTGCTCCGTCATTATCCGATAAACGCCTGTTGAACAGAAGGTTTCCTGTTCAGAAGACGGCTGAAGATTCCGAATACCTGCCGGGGCAGCCTCGAAAAAGGTTCTCTTATAGACATTGAGTATTCTCTGAAGGATCAGCAACCACTTTCCCCAGGCAGTTTACTGATCCCGCCTCTGTCCATTATGCCATCATAAGCAGTCGACAATGAAAAACCAAGTACCTACAAGACTAAAACCGTCTCGAGCCGGAACCGCGTTCTGACAGCAGAAACGATACGCATGTTTCGAACAATCAACAGAACTGTTCATGTCGCTGTTTTACACCCTGCGATGACGCACGGTCTGATCAAGCATTGCCGGAAGACCGCCGCGTTCCTCAGGCGTATATCCGAAAACTTCCCGCCACACCGTATCATTTTCCATGCAGAAGTAGATGCATGTGTCGGGATGCACATAACGTTTCAGTCTCTCTACAAGATACTTATACATAGTAACCCGCTGTGGCCGGATGTAGCGGCGCTTACCGTCCAGACCATCAACAGATTCCTGGTAGAAAAATCGTGATACCGGGAAGCGCTCAGTAGCGATCTGTTTAAGGGAGGGGAGGTAACGCAGTGCACCCAGGCTGATCCAGGCGATCGCATCTGCCGGAACCGCGGCAAAGAGCCGGTCAATGGTATGCGAGTACCCTGCCTGCCAACCGTCATGGAGTATAATCGGGTCAAAGTGGAATGCCAGTGTGTACCCCCACCTGGCACACTGTGCAGCTGCCTGGAGGCGTTCATCAAGTGTGGCAGTGCGAATCTCCTCTCTCGCCATGATCGGAGGACTGTTGAGCGACCAGGCAACAACAGTTCGTCCACGGTGATCCAGCCCCTGGAGGTTCGCAATATTCACACTTTTTGTCTTCAACTCCAAAACCGCGTTGGATTTTTCAGCCATGTACTTTACCAGACGGGGACTGAGGCGGGTAAGACTATCCAGAGCCAGGCTGTCGGTGAACTCACCGGTTCCTATCCGGAAGAAACGGTGCGGATGCGCGGACAGAGATTGATCAAGTTCTGTAAACAGATCTTCGACATTAACAAAAAAACTGAGCCACGGATTGTTGAGATACGCCTGAAGTATACAGTACACACAGTCCATTGGGCAGTTCATGCCAGTGTTCAGCACCTGGTATGCACAGCAGCGATATTCACGGGTACCGGGGCACGGTTTAAAAAAGGCACCCCGATAACGGCATAAAAACAGGTGACGTTTACCGATATTCAGATTGTGTGGATATCTTCCGTCAATAAAGGGCCGACCGTTCTCTTCGATCACATTGACCGGCAGCTGACAGCGTTCAATTATCTCCTGCGCATAGGGATGTTCGACGCAATCCCTGGCAACATGAAGCTGGGTCACAAAACGTCCGGGATCACCATATGACTGCTTTGACTGCTTCAACGACTTTTCTCCTCTTTCTGATAGAACGCGGCCAGATCGAGATAACGCTGTCCTTCCTCGACACGGCCGTGCTTAATGCATCCGCGGCCATAGATATGACATTTGCGTATCAGCTCCAAGACAGCGGCAGCCCGCTGATCCGCAGTCAACACACCGGATTGAAGAAGGCGGCATAACGACCGGATACGGAACACATCCATACCCACACTGTGAATCTTTGACAGCTGATCGGAACGACCGCCATTTTTACAGGTCAGTGCCGCCGGAACAAGCAGAAACGGCTCCCTGCTGCCTGCACGCAGCCACAGATCATAATCCTCACAGCACGGAAGAGACTCGTCAAACAAGCCATAGCGGTCAAAGAACTCCCGCCGGACCAGTACGGTAGACATCCCGACCACACACATCATCAGACTACGAAAAAATATATCTCCGTGCGGCGGATCATGCTTTTTTTTCTGGTTGACACGCTGACCGCAACGAAACCAGATCTCCTTTGTGTGCGAAATCAGTATATGCGGCGCATTCCGCATGGCCGCAGCCTGCACGGCAAGCTTTTCCGGCAGCCACCAGTCATCTGAATCAAGAAAGGCGATCAGCCGGTTTCTGGCCATGGTGATACCCAGGTTACGGGCACTGGCGGCTCCCTGATTTTCCTGACGAAAGAACCGGAGAGGAACCCTCGCATCGGCGGCCAGACGACTCACGAGTCCGGCTGTGTCATCAGTGGATCCATCGTCAACCACAATGAGCTCACTGCAGGAAAACGATTGTGAGAGGACCGATCCTATGGCCCGCTCCAGATAACCGGCACGATTGTAGGTCGGGATAACTACTGTGATCAGCATGGATGCAATGTACCGCAAGTCACCGATGACTGCCACCATAGACCGCGGCCAATTTATTCTGGCGATTTGTCAACGATTGAGTATAGTACATGGTTTAATTTCTAAGACTCCTTTGCTCCTGCCCCGGTGCGCCGGACGGCAAGGTGCTGCCTCATGGGAGTTGAGCAGGTTTTTTTATGTACACAGACATTCTTATCAACGCAACTTTCTATGAAAACCGGATCGCCCTGGTCGAAAACGGGCACCTGCGTGAATTCCACCTGGAAAGAGTTTCAGAAAAGGGTTTGATCGGTAACATCTACCAGGGCAAGGTTGTTCGGGTGCTGCCGGGTATTGATGCTGCTTTTGTCGATATCGGTCTTGATCGGACCGGTTTTTTATACGTCGATGAAGCTCTGTACATTTTTTCCGACAACTATCAGAGATTAAATTCCACCCACAAGTTATGGACCAAGCCGCAGGCACCACCGCATACCCACCTGACCATCAATCAGATATTGCATGAAGGTCAGGAAATACTGGTGCAAATTGCCAAAGAACCCATTGGATCAAAAGGGGCGCGTCTCACCTGCAACATCACCCTGCCCTGCCGTAATCTTGTCTTCATGCCGCTCACCGATCACATCGGCATTTCACGTAAAATTGAAGACGAAACCATACGCCAGCAACTCCGCGAGAAAATTGAAGCGCTTCGTCCGCCCGGAACCGGTTTCATCGTACGTACTGTTGCTGAAAATATCGACAATGATTCGCTTGAGGCGGACATGGAGTTTCTCCTGCTGCTCTGGGACGAGATACTCACCAAGGCACAGAAATCGTCGGCTCCCGCTCTTATTTACAAGGATCTTGATATAATCCTCCGTGCCGTCCGGGACTTCTTCACTGAAGAGACGAACGAGCTGGTTACCGACAATCGGGAGGTCTATGAACAGCTCCTCTCCTATGCAGAAATCTTCGCACCGCAGCTTCGGGACAAAATCACCTACTATCAATCAGATATGCCGTTATTCGAACGGTATGGGGTTGAAGCGGACATCAACAACGCACTGGACAAGAAAGTGTGGCTGCGTTCCGGCGGTTACATTGTTATCGAGCCGACTGAAGCCTTGACTGTCATTGATGTGAACACCGGCCGCTATGTAAGTGCTGCTGACCTGAGTGAGACAATCTTCAAAACGAATATGGAGGCAGTAAGAGAGATAGCCCGTCAGCTCCGCCTGCGTAATCTGGGCGGCATTATTATCATTGACTTCATTGACATGGAAAATGAGGAACAGAGGGAGGAACTGTTTACGGCCTTTCAGGAAGCAATGCGCGCCGACAAGAGCAAAGTCAACATTCTCAAGCTCTCGGAATTCGGACTTGTACAGATGACCCGGAAACGACTCTCTGAAAGCCTCATGCAGACAATGTGCGAACCATGTCTCTACTGCGGCGGGGAAGGTCACATCAAATCCCGTCTCACCATCTGCCATGAAATCTTTCGAAAGATTACCCGCGATGCCCGTAAAATCGGCGGTGCACACGTGAGCATTAAAGTTCACCCTCAAATTGCAGAGATGCTGCTGAACGAAGAATCATATACCATCGAACAGTTAGAAAAGATTACGGGAAAACGCTTCACGATCATTCCCGTCCCAGATATGCATATAAAACGATATGATGTCATCTGGAACGAATAGGTCCGAAAAATAAACAATCTATTAAACCAATCCCTTTACAGTCGCCCATGGTTAAACATATCCGTTTACGCAGCAGCTCCAGACGGTCCGGCTTTGCAAAAACCTTCTTTCTCCTGCTCATCATCTGCAGCAGTCTCGCACTCCTTGTAACCGCCTTCTTACTTTTTGAACTCGAGAAGCCCACACTTCATCTGGAAAAAGAGATCAAATATCTCGGAGGTCGGGTAGAGTTGCCCATCAAAGTTTCTGATCAGAAAAGCGGCATCAGATCTATCATTATCTCACTGAAACAGGGTGAAAGAAATGAGAGACTTCTTGAGAAGGTCTTTCTCCGCCAGGCCTGGTTTAAACCTGCAGGCCCGACTGCATTGAACGAGGTCGTCGTAATTGACGCCCAGAAAGCAGGAATCAAAGAGGGAAAAGCGGATCTGATCATTACGGTTCGGGATTTCTCCCTGAACGGCTTTTTTCAGGGGAATAAAACGCTTCAGCAGATCCCGGTCACCATGGATACCAAACCGCCCGTTCTCACCCTTGTCTATGCGCAGCAGACTGTGCAGAACGGGGGAAGCGGTGTTGTGCTTTACACTGTTTCCGAACAACCGGGGCGGCATGGAGTGGTAATCGACAACACCCGGTTCCAAGGGTATCCCACCGGGAAAAAAGACACCTATGTGTGTTATTTCGCGCTGGCCTGGAACGCCAAACGACCGGGAAGGATGCGTCTGGTGGCCGAAGATGAGGCAGGTAATGAGGCCAGTGTCCCCCTGCCGACAGTGTTTAAAAACGTACCGATCAAACGGGACAGCATCTCTGTCAGCGAACAGTTTCTTCAGCAGAAAATTCCTGAATTCGAGCAGCATTATCCAGAACTGACCGGCAGCCTCGTCGAAAAATACCTTTATGTCAACAACCAGATTCGACTTAAAAACGACGAAACGATAGCCCGGGTATGCGCCGGTGCTGAACCACAACAGCTGTGGTCTGACCGCTTCCTGCGGATGCCCGGTTCCGGGCGTGCCGGCTATGCTGATCAACGAACCTATCTTTACAACGGAACAATTATTGACACGCAAACTCACCTTGGCGTGGACATTGCCTCAGTAAAACAGGCTGAAATCCGTGCGGCAAATCACGGCAAGGTAATCTTTGCCGATTATCTGGGGATCTACGGAAACATGATCATTATCGACCATGGACAGGGATTGGCCAGCCTCTATTCCCACCTGAGCAGCATCGATACAACTGTGGGAACACTGGTTCAAAAAAACGAACCAATCGGTCGCTCCGGAACGACCGGTATGGCCGGAGGAGATCATCTCCATTTCTCGATGCTGGTCCACGGTATTTTTGTTACCCCTGTTCAGTGGTGGGACCAGCGCTGGATTGACGTGAACATTAAAGCAGCCTTCAATGCGCGTTGATTCAGGCAAAAAAAACGGTGAAGAAACGGCCGCCCGTCGGATCATTCGTTGGCGGCCGCCCCTGTTGCTTTACAGCTATATTGCCAACGAACTGCTAGCGCCCTTTTTTGCCAGCTTTCTTATCCTCTACTGTGTTTTTTTCCTTGTACGGCTCATCCCCTTGCTGGATATAGTCCTCGGCCTGCGTATCGGTCTTGCCGACTTCATCCGGCTGTTCGCCTACATCTTTCCCCATATGCTCCTCTACATTATCCCCATGGCCAGCATGGCCGGAGTGATCGTGGGGTTTACACGGCTTGCCAATGACCGTGAAATTCTCGCCTTCAAGGCGTGCGGTGTCAGTCTTCTGCAGATGTTACCGCCGGTGCTGATCATCTTGGCCGTCATTGCCTGTTTAACCGGTCTCTTTTCCATTCGCCTCATCCCGGCCGGTGCCTTAGGGGTCAAGCAGCTGATGTTCCAGCTTGCCAAGGAAAAAATTGATAAGGGCCTCAAAGAAAAGGAATTTACCGAAGCTCTCGGTGACATCGTTCTCTACGTCGATAAAATTGACAAACAGCAACATTGGCACGGGGTGTACGTTTCAGACATGCGAGGCCGAACACAACCCCTTGTCACAGTTGCAAAACGAGGTTACATGCATGCGGACATGGAACAGATGCTCGTCACCGTTATCCTCAACGACGGCACACTCCACAACACCGAGGGCATGGACAATCAGATTATCCGGTTCGGCAGGTATCAGCTGCAGGTCTCCCTGCGACCGCCGACAACAATCGGTAAAGAGGACGTTTCCAGTCAAACCCGTGGAGCCATGACTCAGGAACAGCTGTTAGCCGTTGCGTCTCAGCTCGAACCGGGCTCCAAACCTGCTCGTATCTATCTCTCTGAATATTACAATCGCATGGTTTTGCCGGTCGGCTGCTTCATACTTGGCATCATCGGCCTGCCCCTCGGCCTGCAGGCATCGCCGGGAAGGCGCGCTGTGGGCGTCCCTCTTGGGCTGGCGGTTTTCATCACCTACTATATTACTCTGACAACCTGTCGCACCCTAGGTGAAGCAGGCACCCTTCCGCTCGCGTTCAGTATCTGGCTGCCCAATGTTATCTTCGCTTTGATTGCACTGTCACTCCTCTGGCGGACGTATCAGGAGAAATCGCTTCTTCCCGAACCTCTCCGGCAGCTTTGGTATGTCTTTTACGAAAGTCTGTTCAAAAACATTCATGGTCAGATTATCAGTTACCTGCGTACATCGACTCGCAGTGACGATTCCTTCGCCGCCACCTCTCAAGCCTCTCTTTCCGAGACCTCCTCAGTGCAGGTTCATGCTGATGTGGATTCCGGTATCTTTCACCTGCCGCCATGTGAAGATTATAACTGTCCTTCATGCCGTTTGCGTTTTAAAACTCCGCATATTGCCCGGGAAGCCGGTTTTACCCCCTGTGAGTTCTGTGCTGCTCTCCTGGAGGAAGAGACCGGTAAACAGCAATAGAGGTCAAAGACCACCCCTTGCCGGCAGCGATATCCTATCCTGATAACGTCAGCAAAGACAGACCGTCGCTGTCGCCCTGATCATGAGTTGCCTGTTGCTTCAACAGCATAAAACTTTTATACTTCTTCCACTCAATTTAGTCATTTCAACAGTAGCCGGATCGTCTAGATCCCTTCAATACCTCCTGCAAACGTAGATCTCTATGCAACTAGCTTCAGCAACACAGATGCGTGAACTTGACCGGCAGACCATCGATGAAATCGGTATCCCGGGCATGGTGCTTATGGAAAACGCCGGCCGGGGAACAGTGGACACGATGCAGCAGCTCTTTGGCCCTGTGAAAGGAAAAACCGTTTGCATCTTTGCCGGACCGGGCAACAACGGTGGGGATGGGCTGGTGATCGCCCGTACTGTTCATGGCCTGGGTGCCTTTCCCTTTGTCTTCTTCGTTACGGACCCGGAGCAATTGTCCGGCGACGCCGGACAGAACTTCGGCATTCTCAACCGGTTACGCATTCCGTACCAGGTACTTGATTATACAGAAAAAATGCTCACACTGATGGACACGATCCTGACTCTCAACCGCATGCATCCTGTCCACTGTCTGGTAGACGCCCTCTTCGGCATCG
>JAAYDD010000193.1 GCA_012729435.1 Desulfobulbus sp. | reverse complement strand
CTTTCCTGGGAGCCTGCCCGACTTCTCAGCGGCCGGATTCGCCTCAAAAATATCCACGCTGCCAATACCCGCCTCCTCCTCGGCACGAGTGACGAGGATACCGTCCTCCCTCCTTTTACCCTGCCCATTCTGCTTGAACTTGACAGGCTGGTTCTTGAAAATGTGCGGATTGTTTCAGACAAAGAAGAAGTATGGCACATCACCACCGCAGCTCTTTCTTCTCTTGCCTACAAAGACGAGCTGTTACGCATTCAGCGGATTGAACTGCACAGTGATGTTGTCTCACTCACAGCCACCGGCAGCCTCCGAACGAATCTCGACTATCCGATGGAGGCGGAGGTCACCGGCAGCCTGCACCCGGAGGGTTACACCGCGGTGCCCGGTCGGTGCCGGATAGACGGACCGCTCAATGATCTTCACATCACCGGAACCTTTGAATCTCCCCTTGCCTTCGAAATCAAAGGACATCTCAAAGATCTCATGACCACTGCCCCGACCTGGCAAATCCGGGGGAGCAGCCCGTTACTGACCCCGCGAGCTCTGCACGTCACCTGGCCGGATCAAACCCTGTCTGAACTCACAGTCGAGGGGCAGGGAACATTTGATGCATATTTTTTGCAGATACACACAAAAATACCTGTCCCCGGCCACAATAAACCGATCCGGGTCGGGGCGGACCTTCGGGGAAACGGTCAGGGCCTTGCCATCAAGAACCTTCGCCTGCAGCATGAGAAAACCGAACTCAGGACTCAGGGTGAAGTGAAATGGGCGCCTCATCTTTCCTGGTATGCAGAGGTAAACGGTACCCACCTGAATCCGGCACTGTTGTATGAAGACTGGCCCGGTGACATGGCTGCTGTGTTCAAAACCTCCGGCCAGCTGACAACCCGTGGTGTTAACGCATCCCTGCATGTAACCGGATTGCAGGGTACAGTCCGCCGGCAGAAAATAGACGGGACAGGAGAAGTTTATGTTGAAAACAATCAGCTGCGCATCCCGGCTCTTACTTTGCAAAGCGGCGGCTCATCTTTGCGCATCAAGGGGAATGTCGGCGACGACCTTGGCCTGCTTCTCACTTTTGACTCACCTGATCTTACGGATTTCTGGCCCGATGCAAGCGGCAGACTGAGCGCCAACGGCCGGTTTTCCGGAAGTATTAAGAAACCGGATATCGATTTCAAACTCACTGGAAACAATCTGGAGATCGCTGGAAATAAAGCACAGAAGATAATCCTGGAAGCCAAGGGAACTCTCAGCGGCGATGGTGATATCCATGGCCTGGTACGCAGTGAAAAGATGAAGTTTGGCGACATATCCATGTCAACCGGCTCTCTTCGTCTGACCGGATCTACCCGACGCTGTCAGGTCGAGTTTGACGGACAGACGAACCTTGGATCCACCGGTTTCTCCATGGACGGCACCGTAAGCAATGATCGCTGGCAGGGCAAAATCCACAGGGTACGGTTTCTGAGCAAACCGTACGGCAACTGGCGGCAGCATCAGGCTGCTGAAGCGCTGGTGTCCGCCGATGGCGTGGATATTGCCCCACTCTGCCTCAACTCGACCTCCTCCCGGCTGTGTATCGGAGGATCCTGGCAGGCAAAGGACAACTCCTGGCAACTCCAGGGTGAGACCACCGAACTTCCCTTATCTCTTCTTAACCTGCCCCCTTTCACCGCTGACCGGCTCTCCGGATCGCTCAACGGCAAACTTGCGGTAACCGGCTCTCAGGATCAGGTGCAGACGGCACGGCTCACTGTCGACACATACGGCATGAGCCTAGCAGTACCATTCACTGACGACCAGCGGCACATCGTAAAATGGAAGACCAATGTACTTCAGGCAGAGTATGCAAAAGGTATCCTGCAATCATCTCTTGTCAGTGAACTCACCGACGGCAGCACACTTAACGGGACAGTGACATGGGCCACAGACCGGCTCTCGCCTGACCGGTTTCTCAAAGCAGGAGTAAACGGTTCCATGCACGTTAAACTTCTCGACTTAAGTGCCATAACCCTCCTGACTGACCGAAAAGTCCATCCATCCGGAATCATTGAAGGAAAATTTCTTGTGAGCGGTACTTCTCTGACACCTGTCATTCAGGGTCAACTCGAACTCCAAAACGGTCAGGCAGAGATTCCGCCACTCGGAATCACCCTCTCCCCACTGACAATCAACATCACCGGTGACGGCCGCAACCTGCATTTCCTTGCAACAGCCCGCTCCGGTGAAGGAACAATAAACGCAGAGAGCGAGGTCCCGCTTGACCGGTTAACCACCGGACTGTACGAGATCCGGCTTAACGGAGAAACCTTTCAGGCCGCGCGCATTCCAGGACTTGATCTTGTCGTAAGCCCGGACATCCGTTTAACATTCGACCATCGTCAAATTGAAGCACGTGGTACAGTCACTGTTCCGCACGCCGGCATCACCTCAATAGACTTTGACCAAGGCCTTGCTCCTTCGGCAGATGTGGTCATCATTGACGACGTGGAAGATAATGAGAATACCGCTCCACTGCCGTTCTTTTTTGACATTACCGTCCTAACCGGCAACGATGTTCTGATCAACGCCCATGGCCTGCGAAGCTACATTGACGGCAAGTTAACTGTTCAGAAGCAGCCGGGCCGACCTCTGACAGGCAATGGCCTGTTAAGTGTACGGGACGCCTCCTTCACTCTCTATGGCAGACGTTTGAAAATCGATCTTGGCCGGCTCGTTTTTTCCGGAGGACCGCTGACTAATCCCGGCATAGAGCTACGAAGCGAAAGAAAGAGTAAAAAAGTTACCACCGGTGTTATTATTGATGGTTTTCTCCAGAAACCGAATATGAACTTCTACTCCACCCCGCCCCTGGAACAGTCAACAATTATTACCAGCCTGCTTGAAAGTACAGCTATCGGGGGGGAGACACGACAAGAGATCGGCATGGTGGGGACCGTGGCTGATACCATTGGCCTTGGCGGACTCGTCCCATACCTGCAAAGCATTAAAGAACTGGCCATGATCGACGTCATCAAATTTGAACCGAGTGACACCTCTGATTCCTTTTCATTAGTATTTGGGAGCTGGCTGACACCGAACTTTTATGTAAGTTATGGTAAAGATCTCACTGACGAGGCGGCCACATTCAGCACCCGGTACAACCTGGGAAATGGCTTTTTCCTGCTTACGGAAACAGGCACTTTGCATAACAGCGGTGACATTAAATACGAATTTGAGCAGTAATTCTGCCATTTACCGCCCGTGGTACATCTCTTGCTTTTTCTTAAATCTCGAGAATACCATTGCAGCTTTATACCCTTATTTTTTCAATCTGGTGACGACATGTCTGAAAACATCGAAGATCTGACCGTAAACTACGAGGAAGACGGAGTCCTCGTCGTCCAGGAAATCGACAAGAAAATCCTCTCAAAAGGCGCTTGGACCACCATCTTATTTCGTTACCGGGATCTTGACCGGCAGACGCAGCAGTATGGTGACGATAAGTTCACGATCCGAAGGTATCAGAAAAGAGGCGGTCAATATCAGGTGAAATCAAAATTTAATATCTCATCTGCTGCTCAGGCTGAAAAAATCGTTGCGGCCCTGTCGCAATGGATACAGTCGCCGAAAAATTAAAGGGTCCGCCGGTAACCATCGTAAGAAACGGTGCAAATGTTCCTCGTTTTAAAAAAAGCATTTTTTATATTGACAGGGGTGGAGAGTTCAGGTAAATAGCCGTCTCCTTTGGTTGCATTGCGTTTGCGTTTTGGTCATTGATTTTTTTATTGACACGCGTGCTTCCTAAGGATATGATGGAGAGCTGCAGCATTTAATTTTGCTGGGTTTATGACATGGCCGTTGGCCGTCCTTGATCTTTGAAAACTGAACAGTAAACGAGCGGGCCAAGCAATTGGTTTTGATTTGGACAAGTCCAGTCTTTTTGTGATTGGCTAGGATATTTAACTGGAGAGTTTGATCCTGGCTCAGAACGAACGCTGGCGGCGTGCTTAACACATGCAAGTCGAACGCGAAAGGGACTTCGGTTCTGAGTAGAGTGGCGCACGGGTGAGTAACGCGTAGATAACCTGTCTCCGTGTCTGGAATAATACGCCGAAAGGGGTGCTAATACCGGATACCCTTGTTTTTCATAAGGCTTACAAGGAAAGGTGGCCTCTATTTATAAGCTACTGCATGGAGAGGGGTCTGCGTACCATTAGCTAGTAGGTGGGGTAATGGCCTACCTAGGCGACGATGGTTAGCGGGTCTGAGAGGATGATCCGCCACACTGGCACTGGAACACGGGCCAGACTCCTACGGGAGGCAGCAGTGAGGAATATTGCGCAATGGGGGGAACCCTGACGCAGCGACGCCGCGTGAGTGAGGAAGGCCTTCGGGTCGTAAAGCTCTGTCAAGAGGGAAGAAGTGCATAGTGGTTAATACCCATTTTGTTTGACGGTACCTCTAAAGGAAGCACCGGCTAACTCCGTGCCAGCAGCCGCGGTAATACGGAGGGTGCGAACGTTGTTCGGAATCACTGGGCGTAAAGCGCGTGTAGGCGGCACGGTGTGTCAGATGTGAAAGCCCTCGGCTCAACCGGGGAAGTGCATTTGAAACTACCGAGCTGGAGTACGGGAGAGGGTTGTAGAATTCCCGGTGTAGAGGTGAAATTCGTAGATATCGGGAGGAACACCAGAGGCGAAGGCGGCCACCTGGAAGGGTACTGACGCTGAGAGGCGAAAGCGACGCACTGGGCCTGTCCTGACGCTGAGATGCGAAG
>JAAYDD010000192.1 GCA_012729435.1 Desulfobulbus sp. | reverse complement strand
TCATTCTCCGACCCTTGAGAACCAATCAGCTTTTCTGGCATCACTTTTCCGGGAGGCTGATCAGCGAACAACACCTGGTCAGCCAGAAGGATGTCATTTTCCATAAAGGCAAGAGAACGGGTAATGCAATTACGCAACTCACGGATGTTTCCAGGCCACGGGTAACTACATATCTTCTCTAGAGCACCACGGCTTATCTTAACCGGCTTCTGCCCCGTCAAAACCGAATTTTCCGCAAGAAAATGCCTGACAAGAATCGGAATATCTTCTTTTCGATCACGCAGGGCAGGGGTATTTATAGTGATGACAGCCAGTCGGTAGTACAGGTCTTCACGGAACTGCCCCGTAGCAGCGGTCTGGAGCAGATCAACATTGGTTGCCGCAATGATCCGGGCATCAAAGGCCACATCCTTATCCGAACCGAGTGGACGTATTCGCCGTACCGAAAGAGCTCGCAAAAGAGCCTGCTGTACACGTGGCGAAGCATTCCCGATCTCATCAAGGTGAAGTGTGCCCCCCGAAGCTGCCACGAAAGCCCCCTTACGGTCGGAATGCGCTTCAGTAAAGGCGCCCTTTACATGCCCGAACAATGCGTCCATGAGCAAATTCTCATCAAGAGCACCACAGTTGATAGAAATAAAAGGTCCATCGGCCCGATGGCTCATCGAATGGATCGCCTCTGCGGCCAGCTCTTTTCCAGTACCCGTTTCTCCGACAATTAAAACATCTGCAAGAACACGTGCAGCCTTTCGAATCTGCTGTCGCAAACTGTTTATTGCCGGACCTCCGCCGACAATGCCATAAAGAGGCATAGTCAGCGAACTGGGATCAATAGAGGGGTTTTGTAAAATCTCCGCTTCAAAGTCAACCTCCTGCCTCATCCGGTCTTCTTCTCGGATTTCGTCCTGTAAAAGCTTATCACTACGTACAACTTCCAGCTGGGTAAGAAGAATATTGATCGGACGTTGCAGTTGATTGAGTTCGGAAAAAAGCGGGGTGACAGAGAGCGGAGTTGGATCATCCCCACTGGTGCGCTGCTCAATTTCATCCTGCAGAAGTCGCACTGAGCGGCTGATCCGTTGTCCGATAAAATACATGGCAATGAAAGTTAATAGAACTCCAACTGCAAAACAGAGGGTGAGGAGACTTGCAACCCTGTGGGTTGCGGACATAAAAACAAAACTTGCATCCACACACCCTATCCCGCCAACAACGCGATGCTGTTCCGGGCTTTCAGAAAAGATGATTGGGACATAGCTGAGATACAGATCACGATGGCGCCCGTTTGGTGGCAATAAAGTCCCTGAAACCAATGCCTGTCCTGCTATCCCAGCCTGGACATTGGCAATCATCTCCCAAAAGAGATTGTGTTCGGCTGCAGGCCGGAAAGCGGTGGCAAAGCCTGGTCTGCCAATATCTCCCTGCAGGCCGATACGCAGTGTATCAACCGACAGTTCACGGTGCTCATTTTCCAGCGATTCGGATTGGAAGAGCAACCACCCGGAAGCATCAAAAAAGAAGCCTCTTTTGTGTTCACTCTCTTGCGGAAAAAGAAATAACGGTGAAGAGCTGGAAGCATGTAACGAAATGATATTCCGTATTTTTCTCAGATCAAGAGAGAGTGTAAGCCGCCCCTTAAAGATCCTGTCAGCTCCGTAGACAGAAGTGGTCAACCGGATAACGTGCAGTGTCAATCCGCTCATCTCCCCCAAGACATGTACGGACGGGTAGACCACCTCCATTGGATCGCTTATCTGAATATAGCCTTCAGGCTTGTCAATAAACTGGGTACGACCGGAGAAAATATCGAAATTAGCACCTAATATCTGCTCAAGAGCAACCGATTCTACAGTTTGTCCGGTATTAACAAGCACAAACCGCTCCGCCGCAGCCTGACCCTGAAAAGCGATTTCCTTATAACGCTCCCGCTCCTCAACCGTTTTCGCCTGCAGGTGCTGAGTTATCGTTTCCGGACTCAGCGGCATGCGTGCCAGGTACTGCAGCTCGTTCTTTGCGGCAACGATCAGCTCATTGATCTCATGGGCCTGGGCCAGCGCGCGAAGGCGGGCATTGCGTGAATATGCCTGATCAAGATAGGTTGACACCACAAAATATATACCAACAATCGTCCCGGAAAGGATAACGCTAACCAGAAGAACACCAAATAAAATCAGAATATTATATATA
>JAAYDD010000191.1 GCA_012729435.1 Desulfobulbus sp. | reverse complement strand
GCACTTGCAGAAGGTGAAGTATAATCGGAAAGATATGAACTGCACTATAAAGCCGGCCACCGCAGTAGAACGGTAGCCGGCTTTTTTGTCGGTGAAAGGTATGGGGAGAGGGATGAAGGAGATTTGTGTTGCGTTTAAGTGGCTGGAACCGGAACGAAGTGCTGATCTGCCATTGCCGACATATGCCACTGATCTCGCTGCAGGAATGGATGTCTGTGCTGTTCTCGACGGACCGGTGATACTGAATCCCGGTGAAAGGGGCCTGTTCGGCTGTGGTTTTGCAGTTGCCATCCCGCCCGGTTATGAGCTGCAGGTACGTCCCCGGTCTGGACTCGCCGTCAAGTACGGGATCACGGTGCTCAATGCCCCGGGCACCATTGATGCGGATTATCGGGGTGAGGTGAAGGTCGGCTTGATCAATCTCGGCCAACACCCATACACTGTCCGGCGGGGAGACCGCATTGCCCAGCTGGTCCTGGCACCGGTGATTCGGGCGGTCTGGCGTTCTGCAGATGAATTGACCGAAACGGCGCGCGGAGCGGGAGGATTCGGTCACACTGGGTTCGGGGTCGGACACGGAGCTTTCGGAAATAAGGGTGACAACCGGTGAGGTTCTCTGTTCTAGGCAGCGGGAGCAAGGGTAACTGTACTGTGGTCGAGGCCGGCTCTACCCGGCTGCTTATTGATGCGGGGTTTACAGGGAAGGAGATAGAGCGTCGCTTAAAGATGGTGGGTATTGATCCGGGATCGTTAACGGCCATTATTGTGACGCATGAGCATGATGACCATGTCAGGGGTGTCGGTGTACTGGCACGCCGGTTGAGCGTACCTGTGTACGCCAATGAGGCAACCCACAGAGCTTCCGGACCCAGGGTCAATCAGTTGCCGATCATTCGCGAATTCGGAGCAGGTGAACCTTTTACCATTAACGAATGTACCATTCATCCCTTTGCCGTTTCCCATGATGCGGCTGATCCGGTGGGTTTTATCATCAGTGACGGATTTCGCCGACTTGGGTACTGTACAGACACCGGTATGATTACCCGGCTGATTCAATATCGTCTCCAGCAGTGCGAGGCTGTTATCCTGGAGGCGAACCATGATGTTGAGATGCTGAGAAACGGGCCTTACCCTGTATTGTTGCAGCAGCGCGTTCTTTCCAACCAAGGGCACCTGGCCAACGAAACTTCGTTATCCCTCGCATCTCTGCTGGCAAAAGAGAAGTTGCGGCTTCTGGTGTTGGCTCATCTGAGTGAGACCAACAATCACCCTGATGTGGTCCGAAGAGTAGCACAACAGGTCCTGCCGCCTGATCACACCGTATCGGTCATGCTTTCAAGGCAGGATATGCCGCTGCCGCTTTTACGCATAAGTTCGTAAAATCAGGTTGACTTTTCGCCAATCCCAATCTCAGCCGCGCGGATGGTACCGTTGGTGGATGGATTTGAGACGGTCTTTGTCGACCTGGGTGTAAATTTGTGTGGTGGCGATGTCGCTGTGACCGAGCATCATCTGGAGGGATCGCAGGTCTGCGCCGCCGGCCAGAAGGTGAGTTGCAAAGGAGTGGCGGAGCATATGCGGACTGATTGATCTGCTTATTCCCGCTCGGACAGCGGTCTCCTGAATAATCTGCCAGAAACGGTTTCTGGTCATCGCTGAACCGCGACGAGAACAAAACAGTGCGGGATTGGCTTTACCTTTCAGGAGTACCGGTCGTCCGTGGTCAAGATAGTCACGAATCATTTCCCCGGTCGTGGCGGAGAACGGGACAATTCGCTCCTTGTTTCCCTTGCCGAGAACACGTACATAACCAGCGCTTAAGTTACAGCTGTTGACCGGCAGACTGACCAGTTCGGATACCCGCAATCCCGAGGCGTACAACAGGTGAAGCATGGCATAGTTACGGAGAATTATGGGTGTTTTGTGCTCGGGCGGACGAAGCAGGGTGTCGACCTCGGTTGTACTGAGTGTTCTGGGCAGGCTGTGTCCGGTTTTCGGGGCGTCGATTTCAGCAGCCGGATCGATTGTGATGACTTCCTGATCTTTGAGGAACCGGAAAAACGCGCGTAAAGCTGCGAGTCTTCGTGCATTCGACCGTGTACTGATCCGGTGCTGCAGGCAGTGCTGGAGATACGAGACGATCTGCTCGGGATGTATATCGCTCACACCTGCCAAGGGAGGATCCGCAGGGAGAAGGAAGTTAAAAAATGACCGGACATCAGCGCTGTAAGCAGCCACTGTATTTGGAGACAGTCGACGCTGGACGGTCAGATGCTGTGCAAAGAGTAAAAGATACTGATTGAGCTGAGATGCTGCCTTCAACAGATGGAGATGATGAAAAAGGAAAACCCCAGTACATCACTGGGGTTGCCGGCTTAAGATCGATTTCTTAAGCGATTGAACTTTCGAAGTTTTCTTAGGGCCTCCGCTGCTTTCCGACGTTTTTTTACGCTGGGTTTTTCGTAGTACTCGCGCCTTTTCAGCTCACGTTTTATACCGTCGATCTGCAGTTTTTTCTTTAGCTGCCTGATCGCGTATTCAAGGTCACCTCTGACATCCACTTCGATCATTGTGCATCACTTCCTTTGGTATTCGGCCGGGGCCATTAATAAGAGTATTAGATTAAAGACCTCGTATTTTACTTTGTGTTTAAAAGTTCGTCAACCTAAATAACTGATACGGCAATTGTTTTGAAGATCCCTGTACGCGGGAAAAGGACGCCGTCAGGTCGGTAGAGCCTGGGCATCTGAATATCAGTGTTCACCTCAGCAGCATGTTTGCCGTCCTTTTTATTGTCTTTCCTGATCATGATGGTACCATATCGCCCATGCTGTACGGGCTTGAAGATAGATGATAAATTAAGCGACGGGAGGTTAAGCATGGCACAGATTCGATTGGCGTTGATCGCTGGAGGGACATCTGCTGAACGTGAAGTTTCGCTTCGTGGAGCCGCCGGTGTGGAGAAGGCCCTGGATCCCGGAAAGTATAGAGTTGTCCGTTATGATCCGGCCACTGATCTTGCACGCATAGCCCAAGATGCCGCCTCTATCGACGTTGCCTTTCTTCTTTTGCACGGCGTCAACGGGGAAGATGGAACGATTCAGGGATTTCTTGATTTGCTGGGCATTCCCTATCAGGGTGCAGGGGTGTTGGGGAGCGCGTTGGCCATGGATAAAAATTTGGCAAAGATTCTGTACCGGCTGAACGGTTTACCGGTCGCGCCGTGGATCATGCTGGAACCAGGTGATCTTGACGATCCGGGCCGAATCATAGCGGGGGTCGGTTTTCCCTGCGTGGTAAAACCAGTGCGACAGGGGTCCTCTGTCGGCATGTCAATTGTCAGAGATGCGGAGAAACTCCCGGCAGCGTTACAGTTAGCCCTCAGGCATGACAATGAGGTTATGGTTGAGAAGTATATTAAAGGCCGTGAGTTAACTGTGGGTGTACTTGGTACAACCGATGTACAGGCCCTGCCTCTGGTTGAAATCATTCCCTCAGCTCAGTATGAGTTCTTTGACTATGAGGCCAAATATAAACCGGGAGCAAGTGAAGAAATTTGTCCGGCCGATGTGAGTGACCTGGTGCGGCAAAAAGCTCAGGATTATGCGGTGCGTGCCCACCAGGTCCTGCGTCTGCGCTGTTACAGTCGCACTGATATGATTCTTGCAGATGATGAACTCTACTTGTTGGAGACAAATACAATCCCGGGGATGACACCCACCAGCCTTTTGCCCCAGGCTGCAGCGGCTGCCGGGTACTCTTTCAGTGCTTTGCTCGATCGTTTGATTGAATTTGCCCTTGAACGTCCGGCTCAACCGGAATGATAAAACGAAATCCAGTGGTTCTCAGTGCAACTGGTTTTTGCATCAGAAACGATGGGCAAAGTAGGGTTCCAGCACCTGAGGAAGGCGAACAGTGCCGTCTTGATTCTGATAATTCTCTAAGACAGCCAAAAGCGTACGGCCCACAGCCAACCCGGAGCCGTTCAGGGTGTGAACGAGCCGGCTTTTCTTTTCTCCTTTGGGCCGGTACCGAATGCCCGCCCGCCTGGCTTGAAAATCGAGAAAATTAGAACAGGAGGAGATTTCGCGGTAGCAATTCTGCCCGGGTAACCAGACTTCAATGTCATAGGTTTTAGCGGAAGAAAATCCCAGATCACCTGTGCAGAGCGTGACAACACGGTACGGTAGTTCCAACAGCTGCAAGACGGCTTCAGCATCTGCAAGGAGCTGCTCCAGTTCCTCCCAGGACTGTTCCGGGGTGGTGAACTTAACGAGTTCCACCTTTTCAAACTGATGCTGGCGAATAAGGCCTCGGGTATCTTTACCGTAAGAACCTGCTTCTGAACGAAAGCAGGGGGTGTAGGCCGTGTATTTGAGCGGCAGCTCGGTCTCGTCAAGAGTCGTCTCTGCATGGATATTGGTAACCGGCACCTCGGCCGTCGGGATCAGCCAGAGGTCCCAGCCGTCCAGTTTGAACAGATCTTCCTGAAATTTTGGCAGCTGTCCTGTGCCGGTCATGGTTTTGGTGTTGACCATGAACGGCGGGAGTACTTCAGTATATCCATGGCGCTGGGTGTGAAGATCGAGAAAGAAGCTGACCAGAGCCCGTGACAGCCTGGCCCCGAATCCCTTGAGCAGTGCAAAGCGGGCACCGGAAAGTTTCGAGGCGGTTTCAAAATCAAGAATACCGAGTTGTTCACCAATTTCCCAGTGTGGCCGCGGCGGGAAAGAAAACTCCGGAATGCTCCCCCACCGTTTGATTTCGAGATTATCCTGCTCATCCCGTCCCGGAGGTACAGTGTCATCGCAGAGGTTGGGGATGGACAGGACAACAGCCTGAAGTTCCTCTTCAATCTGCACAAGGCTTGAGTCCAGTTCTTTGATACGGTCAGACACGGCGCGCATCTCAATGATCATGGTCTCGGCCTGACGGTCATCACCTGACTGTTTCAGGGCGGCGATGGTTTTTGAAACCGTGTTGCGACGATTCTTAAGAGTCTCAACTTCGGCAAGGGTGGAGAGTCGATGCTGGTCTATGATTGTAAACTGATCGATGAGCTGGGGATCAACGCCTCGCAACATACTTTTTTGGCGAACCAGATCGAGATGTTCTCTGACAAAACGTAATTCTAACATGATGCGCTGCCGGTCTGGAGAATGGAAGAAGATAAAAGATCAGCCTGTTGTAGAAAGGTCGATGGGGTCAACTTTTATCACGGCGTCAAGGGAAACGCAACGGGTATTCATTTGCGTTTATCCTTCTGTTTTGCTACGTATTTAACGGGTTTAGTTTATGAACAGCCGGAAAACATCTTTCATCTATGACTGGATCGATTAAATCATTTGCCCTTGTTCTGCTTGAATTGCGTCGTTTTATCAAGCTGCTGGCAGGAGCGGTCGGCATGACGACACTGGTTTTTTTCTTTGTCTCCAGCCGTCTGTTAGTCGGAGCTCAGGACTTTCTCGGCCAAAAACTGTACTTTTTCTCAGTTGCCGGACCTTTTCTGGCCCATGTCAACCTCGCTTTTTTTGGTGCGCTCTATGTCCTCATGCCGTTGTGCATGTATGTGTTGTGGAAGGCTGTGAGCAGGCCATTTAAGATCACAAAAAGGCGGCTGTTCTGGTTTGTTTCTGCCACCTGTGTTCTGTTCTATGGGGGGACAATATTCTGCGCGGCGGTGACGTTGCCATTCGGTATTCAGTTTCTTCTCAGTTATCAGTCCGAAGAACTGCTCGCCTATATTTCAGTCGGGCATTTCGTCAGATTTGTTGTCCTGTTTATTTTTGCCTTTGGGATCATCTTCGAGTTACCGGTATTTATGCTTTTCACCACCCAGGTCGGCGTGATTAGCCGGGCTGCATATGAAAAACACCGGCGGTATGCCGTACTGATCATCGCGATTCTTGCCGCAGTGCTCACCCCGACTCCGGATGTTGTCAACATGGCTCTTATGGGAGTGCCGCTTTATTTTCTTTATGAATCCGGTATTCTTTTGATCCGTCTGGCCGGGAGTGAGAAAAAAATAAAGTAACGCCTGCACAAAAGAAGTGGAGCGTTTATTCTTTCCGGTCCGTATTTTCTAAAAAGAGATGATCTGTATGCCGTGACTTTGAAGGAGTGCTGAGGTTACACCGATGACAGGCGTGTAGCCGCAGGAAGGGCTGCGGGATTTAAAGAAACACAGACGGATGTTCTGTGCCTGAGCAATGGACAGGGTCATAAAGGCCCCCCGTACAAAGGCTTCTGTGCAGTCGACTTGGTGTGTATCAACAACACGGCAGGTGCCTGCCAGAACATCATTTCCGTCACCGTTGATCAGGCTTGCCGGAGGACGGGGTGTGGGCAGGCCGCCCAGCTGCTCAGGACAGACAGGGATCCAGTGGTATCCGGCCATGAGCTGTAAACAACCTCTATGGGTTTTACTCTGACCGTCATATCGGGTGCAGAGTCCGGTGAGACAGGCGCT
>JAAYDD010000190.1 GCA_012729435.1 Desulfobulbus sp. | reverse complement strand
TTTACTGTCTGTTCAGGATAGGGAGGATACTTATTTTTCGGACAGAGGGAGAATGAGCATGCTCTCTAACCGCTCCAGCGTTGTTCCTTTGACAAGCGGAAGTTCTTCACCGGCAACGAGTGTGGAGAAGAGTGTTTTCCCGATTATAAACAGCTGTTCGGTACAGCCCGGCTCTTTATAGGGGAGTGCCCAGGCGGTGTGGAGGACAATGAGTTGATCCTCAAACAGTCCGGCATAGAGCATGATATGCCCTTTATGATAAAGAAGCGTGCGAAAGGGAACGCCCAGTTCACGAATACGTGCTTTTTTGTCGGTATTGGAGAGATCAGCCAGCGGAATGAACGGACCGGAGGAGATCTGTTTGTAGGAGTTGCGCGGCAGAACGATACCGAACGTGAGGAAGAAATCTCTCACAGTGGCGGAGCAGTCGCGGTTTCTGTATACTTCACCCCAGCCATAGGGGGTTTTGAGGAGTTCTTCGCTGACAAGCGTTACAGACTCCCGGGTAAAATGAAGCGGGTGGCGACGGGCATCGGCTTTTGCAATGCGGGCTTCGATGAACTTCGCATATCTGTCATTGCCGGCAACCGCAGCTTGAACGATCCAGTACTCTGCTTCTTCCCCTGCAAGCGGGTAGAGAGTGCCGATTTTCGGCTGTGGCAGGGTGTCCCCATCTCGGCTCTGCACTGATATAAAATCACGGACAATCACCACGTGCTCCGCCTGACGCATTTCGTCATGCCTGGCAGGATGAATACGCCTGACAGCATCGGGTTCCAGCCAGCCGTTGGCATAGGAGGTTTCAACGTAGAGCCATACGCCGTCCTTGCTTGTGTGACGAATACGGACAGGCTCGTTGGGTTTGACCTCTGCAAACTGGAGACGGTCAAAGGGAAAATCATCCGGAGTCTGGTAAAAAGGTCTGGCAGTCGGCAGCACACGGATAAATGCCGGCTGAATCACTATGCCCAACGCATCTGTGGAGGGAAAATTCTGCATATCCGCCAGTGCCACGAGGGCTTGCAGACGGGCCGGCTCAATGCGCAGACGGTTTTCTCCGTACCAGGTTGAGTGAGTGAGCCTTTGCAGACTGGCATATACCATGGTACTTTCAAAGATCGGCGTGGATGCTGTCCAGGGGGAAAAGTAGTCCTGCTGAAAGCGCTGTTCGATCCGTTCTTGTTCAGCGGCCGTGAGAGAACTTGTCACAGCAGCGGCAAAGCGGGCCGCATCTTGAGGGACTGAACTGAGCGATTTGAGATCCGTCGGCGGTGAACATGTCTGCGCCTGGCTGATAGTATTGGTCCGTTCCTGTGTCGGACTGTTCCACCAGGCAAACAGGAAGAACAGACCCGCTGCAGTAGCCATGACCAGGGTGGCAATGAGGCAGTTGTTTTGCAGGCGGCTCATGACAGGGTTATTCTGTTACCAGAGAAACGATGGTCAACACCGTACCGTCCATTGGTCGCTGGAACCGGCTGTACGGCTGTATGGAGAGAGACGGTATTCTGCGGTACACGAACGGGATTTCCGGAATAGAGGTCCTGTTTGTTGACATAAAGCGAATATCTCAACCATAACCATTTTCAGGGAAATGTGTTGTGAAAAGATCTGTTTTTCTTGCTGTGATACTTTCATCTGTCCTGTGGTGCTGCATTGGATACGCAGCGCACTGTACGCAAGGGGAGACAACCCGCATCTGGATTACTCCGCAAAGAAGCGAACCCGGTGTGCCTGTTAAAATT
>JAAYDD010000189.1 GCA_012729435.1 Desulfobulbus sp. | reverse complement strand
TGTATCCGTGCTTTCCATCCGGCGCGGTCACCTCATACCAGCTGCTGTTGGTCTTGGCAATGACCTGCACGAAGGAACCGTTCTTATAGGTCGCCAGCACCTTGTACTTGGTGCCCGGCCCGGAGCGCAGGCGCAGGGTGCCTTTACGGGTTTCCGCGCCGGAAAAGTCCGTGTTCACCCGCCAGACCTCCCTCCGGTTGTCGTCACCCGGCGCGGTGAAGTTGACGCGGGGTGTCATGGCGGCGGGTACCGGGGCGCGGAGGATGCAGCCCTCCACCAGCCGCTGCCATTTCCCGGCTTCGTCGATGGGATGCACCAGCGTCAGTTCGTATTCGCCGTTCAGCGTTTCCGTGACCTCCGCCGACAGCGGAGCCAGGGTGCCGTTGCCATTGGTGGAGAAGTCGGTACAGTCGGCGGGATAGACGCAGATCATTGGGTATCACCTCCTGGAGGGCAGAAAAATAGCCCCGTCCATGCTGAACGAGGCTTGAAAATAGTTCGTTGCAGATGATTATGCTTGCATTTTTTGATTAATCCGATTTACCTTCATCCGAATACTTAAGTAGATGATGAGCCATATTACGGCAAAGGTTGCAATAAATATCAGGGTAAATGCGCCGATTCTTTCAACGGGAAGCCAGCCGTTCAGAAGATAGATTCCCATATAGTCAATATAAAGCACCGCCATTTGGATAAGCGCTGCCATGGACTTGGGCAGGGTTTCGATATGGTAGACAATCGAGATGCCGGCGGCAACGAAGGCCATCACTGTCGTTGAAATAATGCCGAGCACTGCCTGGTCAACCGTCAATGTTTCCACAACGCCAGCTGTTTTCAGACACAGCCAAACAATCGCCATGATCACAGGGCCGCCCCATGCAGCAATCAAACCGCGCTTGCAGAAAGCCTTCACATGCTTTTTCATAATCCGTACCTCCTCTTCAATTCAGCGAAACATCTTCTTGATATACACTCTGAATATCCACTTTTGAATACCGCATCGACGGCACCGGAAAGCTGCACACGAAACCGGCCGATATGGGGCCAGTTGGCTATCGCTGATTTGCTGATCCGCTCATAATGGCCCGGCAGATTCTTCTCCAACTCGTACAGTCTTTTCCTGATCAGGTACTGTTTTCCGTCCTGACAATGAGCATAAGTCCGCTCCCCTTCAACGAAGAAACAATCAATCTCCCTCAGATCGAGCATGACGATTTCTTCTTCCTCATAACCGGGAATCTGATCTGTCAGACTGTCCTGTGTCACAAGGCGTTCTATCTCATCGATCAATGGCGTCCGTTGATGAACGGTTGCTACGATTTCCTCTTCATGGTTCCGATCCAGCTGCAGCTTGAAGATCATCTATCTGATCACCTCCTACAGTTGGCATTATACAAAGAGAAAATCAGTTTGTCAGGAAATTTCGGTATTCGGTTTTTTTGAAGAGGTAAACGGTCATTTTTCATACTGCTATTAAAGATATCGCCAATTCGGCCTGATAACCACCTTCGTCACTGCTCCCGTCCACGATATGGCATTCGCGCCGGGCTTCAGCACAGGGAAC
>JAAYDD010000188.1 GCA_012729435.1 Desulfobulbus sp. | reverse complement strand
TTGACGGGCAGGGAAAGAAGATGTCCAAATCTGTGGGCAATGTGGTTGTTCCGCAGGAAGTGATCGATCAGTACGGTGCCGAAGTATTACGCTTGTGGGTTGCCAGCGAGAACTATCAGGATGATGTCAAGGTTTCCGGCGAGATTCTAAAACACGTCTCCGATGCCTACCGCAAGATGCGTAACACCCTGCGTTTTCTGCTGAGCAACCTCTATGACTTTGATCCGGCCGAAGACAGCGTCGGTTATGCTGATTTGCTGGAAATCGATCAATGGGCCCTGCACAAGTATGCGGAGCTGCACGAACGGGTCATCCGGGCCTACGATCGTTATGAGTTTCATGCGATCTACCACGGGTTACATAATTTTTGCGGCACCACGATCTCCAGTCTCTATATGGATGTTCTTAAGGATCGATTGTACTGTTCGCTTCCGGCAGGTCCCGAACGACGGGCTGCCCAGACGGTCATCTATCGGATTCTTGACGGGTTGTTGCGGCTGATGGCACCGATTCTGTGTTTTACTGCTGCTGAAGCATGGGAACATCTGCACCGGCTGAAAAAGGATGCACCTCTGGAACATTCTGTTTTTTTTGTGGATTTCTCCACAGTGGATGATCTTGAAAAAGATCCGGCCTTCGACGACCGCTGGAATCAGCTTCTCACGGTCCGCAGTGCTGTCACCAAGGTCCTCGAAGGGGCAAGGCAGAGTAAAAGTATCGGTCTGTCACTGGACGCCGAGGTGATATTTCGCGCCGATGAGAAGTGGACGGACTTTCTCGTCAACAGTCTCGATCAGTTGCGTGAATTATGTATTGTTTCCAGCCTGCGGCTTGCGGAAGAAGCGGACCGTGAAGTGATCTTTATCGAGGCTGAAGGGGTCGACGGTTTAGAGATTGCTGTTGCACCGGCTCCGGGCATCAAGTGTGAGCGGTGCTGGACAATCTCTCCTTCAGTCGGCAAAGATACTGAACACCCCATGCTCTGTTCCCGCTGCGTCTCTGTTGTCAGACAGTTGACAGCCTGATGAGAGAGTGAGTTCGTGATTCTTTTTTTTGCCGTCATTTTAGCGGTGGTTTGTGCTGATCAGGCAAGCAAGATCTGGATCATGCAGAACTTCACGCTTTATGAGAGCGTTGTCGTCATCCCTGATCTGTTCAATCTGACCTATCTGACGAACAATGGCGCTGCTTTCAGTATGCTCGCCGGACAGCCGGCCGTGTGGCGGCAGGTGTTTTTTGTGGGAGCCGCCAGTGCGGCACTGGTCTTCATCTGGATTGCTCAGCGCAGCTTCGGACGTCGCAGCCTGATGTACACGGTCGCACTTTCGTTGATTGCCGGCGGTGCGGTCGGTAACCTCATTGATCGGGTCAGGTTTGGTTTTGTGATCGATTTTCTTGATGTCTACATCGGCCAATATCACTGGCCTGCTTTTAATATAGCCGACTCAGCCATAACAGTCGGTGTCATCTTCTTCATCTTTAAGAATCTTCTGTTTGATCAACAGCGTAAAGAGATCTGACAATTTTTTACAGTCCACTATGAAAAAAACAGCGATTATCTTTCCGGGGCAGGGTTCCCAGTATGTCGGTATGGGCAAGCAGTTTGCAGAACAGAAAAAGGATGCTGCCGCTTTGATGAAAATGGCCGAAGATATTTCCGGTGTTCCTGTTCGCCGTCTCTGTTTTGACGGGCCGATTGAAGAGCTGACCCGAGTCCGGCATTTGCAGCCGGCGCTGACTGCAATCAATTTGATCTGCTGGCAACAGTTTTGCGCCTTGCTGCCGGATTTCAAACCGGCCTTTTTTGCCGGACACAGTCTTGGCGAGTATTCAGCTCTGTATGGTGCGGGTGTACTCGGTCTGGAAGACACTCTTGCTCTTGTCACCAAACGCGGTGAGCTGATGGAGAGGGAGGGGGCGAGGCATCCTGGCGGTATGCAGGCGGTGGTGGGCCTTGACATTGATGAGGTCGAATCCGTCCTGGCGGAGTACGCCGGTCCCGGAGTGGTGGTCGTGGCAAATCATAATTCAGCGGCGCAAATCGTCCTTTCCGGTGACCGTCAGGGTTTGGATGCTGCAGCCGAGCAGTGTGCAGCCAGGGGGGCTAAAGTCATTGCCTTGAATGTGAGCGTGGCAAACCACAGTCCGCTCGTTGCCGGTGCAATCCGTGATTTCACGGAGACCATGGACGGGATCCGGTTCAGTGCTCCGCAGGTTCCGGTACTGTTCAATGTCACCGGTGATTTTGAAACAGAGCCGTTGGAGATTAAGGCAGTCATGGCCCGACAGATTGCCTCTCGCGTCCGCTGGCTCTCGATAGTGGAACGCATGGTGCAGGAGGGGGTGGAGGTGATCATCGAGCTTGGGCCCAAGACTGTTCTCACCGGTATGATGCGGAGGATCTTGCCAAAACAGACACCGATAGTCTGCATACAGGCCGACACGCCGGCCGGTCTTGACAGGGTGGCGGAGAGTTTGGCCGGGTGAGGAGTCTTAGTGTATCGCAGGAGCTTCCTTCTTGACAAGAATGATTTCTTCGGGTATCAGAATAAATTTTTCCCCCGGGAAAAAAGTATGATCCAAGCCGTTTTACCACTGATGGCATTGAATTAGACAGGACTGCATGTTTGAGAACTTAACCGACCGTTTAGAGGGTGTCTTTAAAAAGTTGCGAGGCCATGGCCGGCTGACTGAAGAAAATATTCAGGAGGCCATGGGCGAGGTCCGCAAAGCACTGCTCGAAGCAGACGTTAACTTTGGCGTTGTCAAAGAATTCATCGCTGCGGTGACTGTAAAAGCCATCGGAAGAGAGGTGTTAACGAGCCTTTCTCCGGGCCAGCAGGTGGTCAAGGTCGTCCATGATGAACTGGTTGCCCTCCTGGGTAGCCAGGCAGAGCCGCTTAAACTTGATGGCCGACAACCGGTCACCATCATGCTTGCCGGGTTACAGGGTTCTGGTAAGACGACCACTGCAGCCAAACTGGCCCGTCTGCTTAAGGAAAAGGGACGCAAGCCGTTGCTGGTACCGGCTGACGTGTATCGCCCGGCTGCCATTGAACAGCTCCATGTTCTTGGGCGGCAGGTCGATGTGCCTGTTTTTGCATCCACGATTGAACAAAAACCCGTTGAGATTGCTCGCCAGGCCTTTGCTGAAGCGAGCGCCGGCCCTTATGATACGGTTATCTTTGACACCGCCGGTCGTCTCCACGTCGACGATGAGCTCATGACAGAGCTGAAAGAGATCAGTCGTGCGGTCCCGATATCCGAAATTCTGTTTGTTGCGGACGCAATGACCGGCCAGGATGCTGTCACGGTTGCCGAAAAGTTCAATACGGACCTCGAAATTACGGGCGTTGTTCTGACAAAGATGGAAGGGGATGCCCGTGGCGGCGCTGCCCTGTCCGTGAAGAAGGTAACCGGTAAACCTATAAAGTTTGTCGGTGTCGGTGAGTCGGTTGACGCTCTGGAAGTTTTTCATCCGGACCGGACTGCATCACGTATCCTGGGTATGGGTGATGTGTTATCACTCATTGAAAAGGCAGAGGCGGTCGTTGATCAGAAAAGTGCTGAGCAGCTGGCAAAGAAGATTCAAAAAAACGCCTTTACTCTGGAGGATTTTCTCGATCAGATTCAGCAGATCAAGAAAATGGGCAGCCTGGAACAGATTATGAGCATGATTCCGGGTATCAACAAGCTTAAGCAGATGAAAGACGCCCCGCAGCCTGATCAGAAAGAATTGATCAAGACAGAGGCGATCATTCGCTCCATGACACTGAAAGAGCGGCGTAACCACAGAATCATAAATGCCAGGAGGCGAATTCGGATCGCTGAGGGCTCAGGAACATCGGTGGCTGAGGTCAACCGCGTGTTAAAAAGTTATACCATGATGCTGAAAATGATGAAAACCATGAAAGGAAAAGGCATCATGACCGGCGGCAAGCGTCGCAAGCTCCCAAAAGGGCTTATGCGTTAATTTCGATTATCATTCATTCAGCAATGCCCGGCAGCCTGGTGGCGCCGTATATCCACCGGAGGATAGAAGACAATGGCAGTTCGTATTCGTTTGGCTCGTAGAGGAAGAAAAAAACAACCGTTTTACCGCATTGTAGTGGCAGACAGTGAAGCGCCTCGAGATGGCAAGTTTCTTGATATCGTGGGAACGTATGATCCGATGCAGGATCCAGCGGCGATAACCATTGATAACGAAAAGCTGACCAGCTGGATAGAGAAAGGGGCGAAACCGACGGAAACTGTAGAGAGCCTGATCAGGAAACACGGCGCTGCTGCAGCTGCCTAAATGAAAGAGCTGATAGAATTCATTGCGCAAAGACTGGTTGATCACCCGGAACATATCAAGGTGAACCTGCTGGAAGAAGAAGACAGCATTTGCATTGAGCTGCAGGTTGATCAGGAGGATCTGGGCAAGGTGATCGGTAAACAGGGAAGAACTGTCAGGGCAATGCGGACCATATTGGCCGCATCCGTGCACGGCGAGGGAAAGCGCGCTCGGCTTGAGATAGTTGAGTGAGAAAATGTGCAGTTCGGTTGAGTGTGATGGACCATTGATCCTGCTGGGGACTGTGGTGAAACCCCATGGCGTCAGGGGTGAAATCAAGGTCTTCCCACACACCGAACATCCTGAAAGTATAGGCCGTTATCAGCAGCTGCACCTTACCTGTAAAGACGGGTCGGATACGCGGGTATGGACAAATATACGGACCCGGAGCAGCGGGAATCTTGTTGTTGTCCAGTTGAAAGAGTGCACCGATCGCCGTCAGGCCGAACAGCTGACAGGATCACAGATCTGGGTGTCGGCATGTGACCTGCCTCCTGCCGGTCCTGATGAGTTTTACCTGTACACTCTGATGGGCAAACAGGCCGCCACGGTCACAGGTCAGCTGCTCGGAACCGTTTGTGAACTCATCCACAGCGGTCAGAACATCCTTGTTCTTCGCGATGGCGATCAGGAGTATCTAATACCGGCGGTCCGGAAATTTATCGTTTCTGTTGACGAAAACAGGGTTGTATTTGATCTGCCAACCGGGTTGATCGAGATGAACCGGTGAAGATGGCAAAGGAATCATGTACTTCTCGATCCTGACCATTTTTCCAGATTTTTTTATTTCACCCCTGCAGGAAGGTATTGTTCGTAAGGCGGTCCAGGAGAACAGGGTGAAGATCGGGGTCCACAATATTCGAGATTTTGCTGTGGACAGGCACCGTGTTACTGATGATCGTCCTTTTGGCGGCGGTGAGGGGATGGTGATGAAACCGGAGCCCCTGGCCGCGTGTTTACGGGCAGTCAGGCAGGAGAAACCGTCAGGCCGTGTTATACTCCTGTCCCCTAAAGGAACCCGTTTCACACAGCAGGAGGCGGCACGTTTGACGGCGTACGATCATTTGCTCCTGGTGTGCGGCCGTTATGAGGGGGTGGATGAACGGTTTCGGGAAAAATATGTCGACGAAGAACTCTCCATAGGCGATTATATTTTGACCGGCGGTGAGCTCGCAGCGCTCGTGGTTCTGGATGCGGTCTGCCGGTTATTGCCCGGAGTGCTTGGTTGTGAAGATTCTGCGGCAAAAGACAGTTTTAGCCGGGGATTACTGAAACACGGCCAATACACCAGGCCCCGGACATTTGAAGGTATGTCGGTTCCTGGTGTGTTGCTCTCCGGTGACCATGCTGCCATTGAGCAGTTTCGTTTTTTAGAGTCAGTAAAGTTAACCATGGAACGAAGACCGGAGCTGCTGACAGGAATGAATTTTTTTCCTGATGAGGAAAAGCTGTTACAGCGTGAAGGGTTGCGTAGCCGGATTGACGCCATTGCCAGCGATAATAGAGAAAAATCAGATACAACTTGACATAGCGCTGGTTCATTATCCGGTTGTTAATCGGCATGGTGAGATCATATGCTCGGCGGTGACCAACCTTGATCTCCATGATATTGCTCGGGCGGGAAAAACTTATGGTGTCGGCACCTACTGGGTTATCACCCCCTTTCCTGAGCAGAGAGAGCTGGCCGAACAAATAGTGGGGCACTGGACCAATGGATACGGCGGCACAGTCAATCCACACCGTAGCGAGGCCCTGTCAATCATAACAGTTTGCTCGAGCTATGAAGAGGCCTTGTGCGGAGCAACCAGCCGGTTCCGGAAAAAACCTCTGGTTCTGGCAACCTGCGCGCGAAAGCAGGACAACACGGTGGGCTATGCCGAGGTAAGGAGTCAGATTCTTGAGCAGGGTAACCCGGTTCTGATCTTGTTCGGAACCGGTTCCGGTTTGGGCCAGGAACTGCTCGCGTCTGTGGATGGAGTGTTACCGCCCATCCGCGGGTATACAGGTTTCAACCATCTGTCTGTGCGTTCTGCTGCAGCAATTATCCTTGACAGGCTGCTTGGTGAGCAGGAGGACGGACTGGTGTAGGAGGCAGATGATCGCTCTTCATGAGATGACGGTGACGATAATAACGAAATGAGAAGTTTTTTGGATGACATGGAGGCATCCTTCGACGGCACGATCCAAAAATGCTGCCGGACGTAAAGCAAAGAGTATGGCAATAAATGTGATAGAGAAAATTGATCTTGAGCAGATGCGCTCCGATATTCCGGAATTTCGTCCCGGAGACACTGTCAAGGTGCACATTCGGATTATTGAAGGCAATAAGGAGCGAATCCAGGTCTTTCAAGGCGTGGTAATTAAAAGAAAACGCGGTGCCATGAATGCGACCTTCACTGTGCGGAAGATTTCCCACGGTGTCGGGGTCGAAAAAACCTTTGCGATGCATTCCCCGCGAATTGAAAAAATTGAGGTCGTAACCCTTGGTCGTGTCCGACGTTCTCGGCTTTATTACCTCCGCGAACGCCGTGGTAAAGCTGCCCGTATTCGTGAGCGCGGTATTCTTTAAGTGATTCCCTCACGTCATGTCCTGTACAGGACGTTACGTGCAGAGTAACAGGGTCGTTTCAGAGGTGGCTGTACCTGTGCCGCCTCTGGTTCAGACCCTTTTGTTGTTTCTGTTCAGAACGATCAGTTCCCATCAGTCCTCATGACACGGTTTGACATGGTGACATGTATCCATGTATTCCTCCGCCTTGTTTACATAATTTAAGAAATCCCGGAGATGCATTTTTCTTTGAACGCTGGTTTCGTACAGCTGAAAACACGCTGATCGCAGGTGTTGATGAGGCCGGTCGCGGACCATTGGCCGGTCCGGTTGTTGCGGCCTGTGTCATTCTGCCGCCGGACTGTGACTACCATCACTTCCGGGATTCGAAGGCGTTGACAGCCCGGCAGCGGGAACATCTTTTCACCGTTCTGCAGAACAATGGCTCCGTATTCGGGGTAGGACAGGCCGGCGTTCGTGAAATCGAGTCGTTGAATATCTTACAGGCCTCGCTGCTGGCCATGCGCAGGGCCGTGGCTTCCTGCATCGCTGTCAACCACGGAAAGTGTCCCGAATACCTTCTCGTTGACGGCCGTTTTTCAATTCCGGTGTCGATTCCACAACTCTCCCTGATTCAGGGTGAATCCAAGAGTGCTTCCATCGCGGCTGCGTCTATTGTTGCCAAGGTAACACGGGACAGGTTCATGGCAGAGGCCCACGTCCGGTATCCGCAGTATGGCTTTGATCGACACCGGGGATATCCGACCAGGACGCACCGGGAGGCCATTGCACTGTACGGGCCATGCCCGTTGCATCGCCGGACGTTTCGCGGCGTGGTTGAGTTTGTGTAGCGAACTTCGGGGCACAGCCTTCGGTGCTTGCCGTCCGCCGATCGGCATAAACCGGGGAAGAGCTGTGGACAATATCGGGTCGTTTCTTTGACACTTGACAGGAGACTGGCTGATGAAGAGTAAGTTGACGGCTGCTGACGTCGGCCGTTACGGTGAAGAACTCGCTCTCAGATTTCTCAAGCGGCAGGGATATCAGATTGTTGCACGCAATTATCGGAAAGCTTTCGGTGAAGTTGATATCATTGCCCAGTTTAAAGAAACTCTGGTCTTTGTCGAGGTTAAAACCAGACAGTCCGCCCGGTTTGGTACTCCATTCGAGGCCGTTGGTTTCCGTAAGCAGCGACAGCTTTCCAGGATTGCTCAGGATTACCTCCAATTCCACGGTTCTGTCGAAGTCTCGGCGAGATTTGATGTTGTCGCAGTGCGACTTGATCGTGATGGTAATCTTATTGATGTCAATCATGTACAAAATGCCTTTGAATTCATCGAATAAGGGGAAGATGTGAAGGGAGAGACGCACAGGAAACAGATCCCGGTGGCCATCACCATGGGCTGTCCGGCAGGAATCGGACCGGAAATCATCTGCCGCCTTTTTCACCAGGAGCAGGAAACAGGGGCGAGGAACAGTGTTGTTGTCGGCGATATCCGTGTGCTTCAACAGATGGCTCATCAGCTCGGGATGGATATTCCTGTTGTTTCGTGGAGCCCCGGGCAAGCTATTGCCGCCGGGACTCTGCCGGTACTCCAGGTGCGAACCGTTCGCTCAGAGCCTGTTTGCTGGGGGCAGCCGGATACGAACACCGGTCTTATCATGGGGCAGGCCGTTGAACAGGCTGTGGAGATGGTGACAAAGGGCACCGCGAGTGCAATTGTTACCTGCCCGATCAGCAAAAGAAGCCTGCAGCAGGCCGGTTATCCGTATCCCGGGCACACGGAAATGCTGGCTCATCTTACCGGTACTCCGAGGGTGCGGATGATGATGGCCGGGTCACGACTTAAGGTGGTCCTGGTTACCATCCATATTCCGCTTGCCCGGGTCAGTGAACTGCTCACCCAGGAGGAGGTTGAAGACTGCATTTCCATGACACTGGCGGCTCTTAAGCAGGATTTTGCACTGACTGCACCCCGTATCGCTGTGGCAGGGTTAAACCCTCACAGTGGCGAGGAAGGGCTTTTTGGTGACGAGGAACAACGGATCATTACGCCAGCCATAAGGAACTTTTCATCTGATCTCGTGAGCGGACCCTGGCCGCCGGATACAGTCTTTTTTAAGGCTGCGACCGGCGAGTTCGATGCTGTGGTCGCCATGTACCATGATCAGGGGTTGATTCCCTTTAAGATGCTGCATTTTCAGGACGGAGTGAATGTGACTCTTGGTCTGCCGTTGGTCCGTACCTCTGTTGATCACGGCACCGCCTATGATATTGCGGGATGCAACAGGGCAGACCATTCAAGCCTGGTGGCAGCCGTAGCTGCAGCTCACACTATTCTCGATAACCGGCGGCAGAGATACAGAGCATGAAAAGCGGAATACTTATCGCCTTTGAAGGCATCGACGGCACCGGGAAATCAACACAGCTGCCGCTGCTGGCAAATTTTCTGCGTGATCAGGGCTACACTGTGGTTGAAACCTGTGAACCGACATCCGGTCCGTACGGCCGGCGGATTCGAGAGCTGTACCGGAACAGGAAGCAGGTCTCACCGGATCAGGAACTTGAACTCTTTCTGCGGGATCGCCGCCAGCATGTAACAGAGTGTATTCAACCTGCCCTGGAACGGGGGGCGATTGTACTTACGGATCGGTATTACTTTTCCACTGCAGCCTATCAAGGTGCGGCCGGATGGGATCCCGAGCAGATTTTTGCCCGACATGATTTTGCCCCGGAGCCGGATTTAGTACTCCTGCTGACTCTGACTCCGGAGGAAAGCCTGTCCCGCATACGCGACATGCGTGGAGAAAGTCCCAACGACTTTGAGCAGAAAGAGCAACTTGAGAAGGTTGCCGACCTCTTTGCATCTTTTCCGCAGAGTTGTATAGTACGAATTCCCGCTGCACTGTCTGTTACGCAAGTGCAGGCCGCCATCCGTAACGTGGTTCAGCAACTCCTTGTACGCAAAGAACTCTCATGCTCCGGCTAAACAATATTTTTTTGCAAAAAACAGTCTTTGTTCTCAGTTGTTTGGTCTTTTTGCTCACCGCTTGCCAAACAAAAAAAGAGGCTGTACCAGACCGGCGGCAGATCATCCACGCAACGAGTGAAGCTGATTATGCCTGTTCCTATTTTTATTTTCTTTGGGGACGATATTCCGAATTACTCCTCCGGTTTGAGGAGGCGTTGGAATTTTATCAGAAAGCTCTGATCTGCGATGAGGAGGCGGAGTATATCAGTGAAAAGATTCCTGCACTTCTGCTTCGCCTGGAACGAGTCGACGAGGCTGCTGTCTGGTTGCAGAGATATCTGGCTCTTAATCCGGATAAAACCGCCATGCGGATGCTCTATGCCAAGGCACTGCTGGGGCAGAACAAAACTGCAGAAGCTATGCAGCAGTATCAGCTGATCAGTGAACGCCACCCCAAAGACCCGGCCATCTTACTGTTGCTTGCCGAGATGTATCTATCGGTTGATCAGACTGATCAGGCGAAACAGTTGCTTGATCGGGTGTTATCCGAAGACCGGGAGTCTTATCCTGCTCAGCTTCTTATGGCCCGTCTTTACCAGGCTGAAGGAGACATTGACCAGGCGATCGCCGCTTATCGAAAAGCACTGGAGCGCAATGATTCCATCGACGTGCAGATGGAGCTCGGAGAACTTTTTGTCAAAAACGAACGGTACGATGAGGCCGAAGCTCTTTACGAGCAGCTCGTTGCCGAGGATGATCAGAGCGAGAGTGCCCGGTTGGCGTTGATCCATGTGTATCTGTTGCAGAAAAAGGATGCCTTGGCACTTGCTGAACTCAACCGGTTAAAAAAATACGTGGATCAACCCCGGCATGTTGATCTGACCATTGCCCGGCTCTATGCAAAACAGCAGCAGTATGATAGGGCGATTGCTGTTCTTGAAAGAATTGTGGAAAAGGAGAACCTGGCAGAGGCCCGGTACCTTCTTGCCCTGTTACTTGCCCATCAGCAGAAATACGACCGTGCGCTTAAGCATGTCCGTCATGTTGACCGCAAATCTCCAGAGTATCTTGAGGCTCTTTTTTTACATGTCCGCATTTTAAAAGAACAAAATAAAGTGACCGAGGCCAAGGCTCTGCTCCGGTCGTGCCTTGACACCCCGGAGTATCGCAACGCCGAGTTGTATATTTTGCTGGCAGCCCTCTACCAGCTGGAAGGCCGGACCGATCAGGGAAAAAAAGTGCTGTTGCGGGGACTTGAAAATTTTCCCAATGATGAGAACCTGCTCTATGAATACGGTCTGATCCTTGAGGACAGCGGTGAACACAGTGCAGCACTTGCTGTCATGCAGCGGATTATAGCCCTGCAGCCGGATAATGCGGCGGCGCTGAACTTTGTCGGCTTCAGCTGGGCGGATAAAAAAATCAATTTGAATCAGGCGCTGGATTACATTCAGAAAGCGGTTAAGCTGAAACCGGATAACGGTTATATCCGCGACAGCCTCGGGTGGGTGTATTTTCGTCTGGGTAAGCTTGATCAGGCTATCGAGGAGTTGGAGACAGCGGTTCGACTTTCTCCGGAAGATGCGGTAATTATGGAGCATCTGGCTGATGTGTATCTCGAAAAGGGCCGGCTCAAAGATGCGCTGAGTACGTATAAAAAAGCACTGATTCTGGCAGCAGAGGAGGAGAAGGGAAAAGATCGTATCCGGGAGAAAATCCGAATGCTGGAACAACAAG
>JAAYDD010000187.1 GCA_012729435.1 Desulfobulbus sp. | reverse complement strand
TGCCGGAGCCGGCGAACGGACAGTTCATGGACTGGTTGGATCGACTGGAGAAAGGGGATTTCTGCGGCCCCCTGATTTTTTCTTATGATGACCCTGTCCGGATAGGGACACAACAGATCACGTTGAATCTTGTTCCGGTTGCGGAAGGGGAAACCTTTTTTGTCATCGGTATTCTGCAGAATGTTACCCGTCGTAAGATATTGGAACAACGTCAGCGCCGGTTGGAAAATGAGTTGCAACGAATAAGGAAATTAGAGGCCATGTCATTGATGGCCGGTGGTATTTCCCATGATTTCAACAACCTGCTGACTGTTATCCGTGGTAATGTCGAAATGGCGAACTATGTCTGTCAACAGGAAGATATCAGACAGATGCTCGATGAGGCGAACAAGGCAATCTCTTTGACCACACAGCTGATTCACCGGTTCACCACATTTTCCAACAACTATATTCCTCAGAAGTCACAGGTATATCTTCTCGCTCTGATCGCCGAGGTGCTGGATCAGGAGTTGGCACACACTGACATCTGTTTTGAGATTCACTGCAAAGAGGATGATTTTGTCGTGAGTGTTGACCCGCATCTTATGCAACAGGTCTTTGTCAACCTCGCTAACAATGCAGTGGACGCCATGGCTGAAACCGGGAGGATCGATGTGTATGTGGATCGGGTAAACGGGAATGAGGAATCTGTCCGTATCGGCCAACTGGTTCCGAAAGGCGAGTTGATCCGGCTTGTTTTTGCCGATTCTGGACCAGGGATCCCATTGGCATCTCTGGATCAGGTGTTTGATCCTTATTTTTCCACAAAACAGAAAGGAATTCAAAAGGGAATGGGGTTGGGACTCACCATAGTCCATGCCATTACCAAGAAACATGGTGGCTCTGTCCACATTCAGACGCCACGGGAAGAGGGATGCAGAGTTGTTTTGTATTTCCCGGCACACGGGATTGCCGGTGCTGAACATCGTTCAGCACATGGCCGGACACAGAGGCGCCGGGTACTGATTGTGGATGACGAAGAGATGGTACGGATACCCACCAGAAAGATGTTTGAGCACTTCGGTTGTATGGTAGCCGAAGCTTCAAGCGTTGAGAAGGCGATCACCCTGTACCGCCAGGAACTGGAATCCGGACGGGCCTTTGATCTGGTCCTGGTTGACCTCCACATGACTCAGGCTGCTGGAAAAGCGGATGCGGCTCATGAGATCTTAGCATTAGATTCGGAGGCAGCCGTAATCGCCGTGAGCGGGGACAGGGATAATAAGATGATGCATCAGTACAGTGATCACGGTTTCGTTTTTGCCATGGAGAAACCTTTCTCCATCGAAACGGTTGAGGAGGTCGTTAATCGTTTCCTTTGAGTTGTTCCCTGAAACAGACTATAGTTGGCCAGATTTATGTCCTGTTTCATTGTTGAGAGTCAGTATCTATGTATCTTGCCCGAATGGAGGTAGGCCCCCGGCGGTACCGGTATACGCTCCGGGAATCTTATCGCAGTGACGGTGTTCTGTATTCCCGGGAACTGGCGGATTTAGGATCCGATCCCGGACAGTGTATCGTCTATCCCGATGAATCGTCATTTTATATTGATGAACAGTTCCTTCAGCAGTTGCGTGATCAGGGGGTTCACGTCATTGACAGCGAGCTGGAAGAACTCCTTTTTCCGTTTCTTGATCCCTATATCCAGAATCGGTTACGGCCTTTTCGCCATCGAAGCAAGTATCGTAATTGGCGGCCGGCGGATGAAGCCCTGCGGAGGCGGGCTTTAGAAGAAACCCATGTCTTTGACCGTCGGCGTATCCACTTTCTGCGAATGGGACGGACTTCCTCGGAGATAGTTGATAAAACCGCACCTCTGTACGTTGTTCTTCTTGACAAGAGTCGTGATGAAATTGAACAGATGATCCTTGTGCAGGAGCAGCAGCTGCCCCCACGTGACTACCAGAGTTATCTCTTCACCATTTTTGATTTACAGCGTTTTTTTCAGCAAAGCTATGCCCGTTCAATACCGCAGGCGCTTGATCGTGACAAACTTGATAGCCTCTTTGTCCAGGAGATCTGCAATTTAGCTGCGGAGGCCGATTTCTGGCGCGGATTTCCGCTGCATGATCGGTTGCCTTATACTCTG
>JAAYDD010000017.1 GCA_012729435.1 Desulfobulbus sp. | reverse complement strand
TCTGAGTCCGCGAGGGCTTTCATTACACCGGAAAAATTGCACCCAATTACAAAAGATCCATTTCCAGCGGGAAGATGCGGTTGAGATACGCTGGAAATTGAAAGGTACACGCATTATTAAAAATCAGCGCATCATTGTCATGCAGGCAATCCGTAACCGACTGATGATGATGCTGTCGGTGGCGCCGGAGGAGATGAAAATTATCGATGTCCTGTACCTTGGCAAAGGGGCCACCCTGGAGGGCGATTGGGAAGTACATTTTCACGTTGCCGATCTTTACGGCTTAAAAAAAGTGGATCGTCACTTCTCCCGTTTAGGATTGCGATATGAGTTTGTGCTCGAACAGTGATCGTGCGGGTTGTGAACCGGGACCGGACTGTTATTCCTCCATTCGTCTCGTGTGTCGGATGTCAGGGCGACTGGTGTTCAGGAAGGGATGATGGCGGGATCCGCTTTCAGTTATTCACGGTTTTCTGATGTGATCAGCCATTTGGGCTGTGGTCGGTAGTGGCTGATAAGACGATGCAGCTGTGCCTGGAAAAAGGCGCGACTGACTTCCCTGGCCCCGAAGCGTACGAGATGCTCCGTGGTCATCTGACAGTCAATCATGGCGATGCCTGTGCGCAGGGCATACTGCACCAGGTGCACCAGTGCCACCTTGGAGCCACCGGAGACCCTGGTAAACATTGATTCTCCAAAAAACACCCGATCCAGACAAACACCATAAAGGCCGCCGGCCAGTTCACCCTTATGCCAGCATTCGATCGAATGCGCAAATCCAAGTTCATGGAGCCGGTTATATGCCTCCTGCATCTCCGGGGTGATCCAGGTGCCCTGATCCAGCCGGCCCGGAGCGGTGGCACAGCCGTGCACCACCTCGGCAAAGACGGTATCGGCAGAAACAGTAAATGCACCGGCCCGGATTGTACGCCGTAATCTTTGAGGAAGATGGAACTCTTCCGGGAAGAGAACAAGCCGGGGAGCCGGTGACCACCACAGGATAGGATCGCCTTGAGAAAACCAGGGGAAAATACCCTGGCTGTAGGCAGCGAGCAGACGGGCCGGTTCAAGATCACCACCAACGGCAAGCAGGCCGTCCGGCTCGGCAAGGTCAGGCGACGGGAAGAGAGGTTCGTCGATCAGTCGAAAAACAGGCATCTCGTATTCAGTGAAGAGGAAACCATAAAAAGTATCCGGTACATTACTGTACCGGCAGAAAAAACCCAAGGCAAAGCCAGCTCTGTCTTACTCCGAGCAGGTGACGGATCAGTACCGGTGCGATGCAGTCGAGAACAGGCCTTGTGTCAGTGCATTCAGATCGCGACTGCGGCCATGTTCCGTACCGCCGGAATGCATTGACTTGTTGTGTGGAGTACGGCACATTATTTACGTTTGTGAGAAGTGAATAAATGAATTTTCATCCGGTGTGGCCGCTGATCGGTCCCGGAGCCGGCAACGCAGCCGAAATAACAGCATAGGTTCATTATTATAATCATGTGTCCCGAACATTTCCGCCCCAGCTACGAGCCGTTTTCGGAAAATCCGGATCCCGATTTCTTTTTTTCCGGTGCAAGACGAGAGGAGATCTGTCAGTCATTGATTCTCGATATTCTCGCCGGCAAAAGACTGGTAAAATTGATCGGCCGGGCGGGTTCCGGAAAAACAACGCTGTGCCGGATGGTGGTCGACCGGTTGCCGTCGGAATATCAGGTGATCATGCTGAGGACCCCGGTGGATTCTTTCGACAGTCTGATGAAAGAGATCTGCCTTGAGCTCGGTATGGATCCGAGAGGACGACAGGATACTGATTATCTGGAGGTCTTCCCGCGGCTGCTCGAACGGCGGATTGCCGAACATATCAAGCTGGTACTGATCATTGACGACGCGGAAAAACTCTACCTTGCCACTTTGGAACGCCTGCTTCAGTGTATCAGTGACTTTCCTGAAGAGCTGAGCTGGACAACACTGCTGGTCGGAAGTCCCGGTTTGGATGCACATCTGGATCAGCTGTCGGTTTTTTGTAACAGTATTGATATTCACACCGGATACTTTCTTGACGAGCTGACTGCCGGTGAAACCCGGCAGTATCTCTATTTTAGTCTCCAGACAGCGGGGATGCAGCGTGAGGAGGCTGAAGAGCTGTTTGATGAAGAGGGGATGGACCGTATCATAGCTGCCGCCCGGGGTAACATAGGTATGATCAACACCCTTGCCAGGGAGGTTGTATACACCTCCGGCCAGGATCAGGTCGCGGCCGAGCAATCTGTTGCTCTGGAGCCGGCATCATCAGAAGAAGAGGAAGATATCCCCGGTTGGGAAGAAAAAGTCCACAGTGTATGGGAATTTCTGTCAGTTCATGATCTTTGGGAGCTTCTGTCTGCCAACAGGTTGCTTACAGCCCTTCTTATCGGAGTGCCGGTTCTTTTCCTGGTAACCGGAGTGTTCCTCTGGATCGGTGATCGTGCTCAGGAGTCACCCCCTGTTTCCGCAACGGATCAGCAGAAAGCAGCTGCGGTTTCCGAAGGTACAGCGGATAATGCTCGTATCCCTTCTTCATCTGCCGGTTTGCGGTCAGCTGAAACCGGAGAGGAAAGTGTCAAAACCGCAGCGGAGATATCATCAAGCCGGGACGGAGACCGGCTTTATCGGGAACGGCTTGGTGCGAGTGCAAGCTGGCTGACCGGAATACACAGCGGAAAGTACACCATTCAACTGCTGACAGTGTCCTCCGATACGGCACAGACAATCGTCGGCGACACTTTAAAGGAGGATGAGTTCTATACTCTTCTCAACGAGCTCTACGTTTTTCGTAAAAGAACCACTCCGCTTAGTGTTTTTGTGTATTACGGCCTTTATGACAGTTTGGACGCTGCCCGAGAGGCACGCAACAACATGCCGGTGTATCTTCGCAAGCATCATCCGTATCCACTGGCTGTAGATGATGTTTTAAACAATCTCGCCAACTAACATCCTTCATAACAGAGGATGCTCAACAGCATATCCACTTCATTACATTTTATTCCCATGGCTTTACACATAGTTCTTGCAAATCCCCGTGGTTTTTGTGCCGGTGTCAATCGGGCGATCGCTATTGTCAATCAGGCTTTGGAACGTTACCAGCCGCCTGTTTATGTCCTTCATGAAATCGTTCATAACAAGCATGTCATTGATGAGTTACGGCAGAAGGGTGCAGTTTTTGTCGAGGAGCTGGAAGAGGTTCCCCGTGGCGCGGTCACTATTTTTAGCGCCCATGGAGTTTCCCGGGCGATTGAAAAACGGGCGCGTGAACTGGGTCTGCGTACTATTGATGCCACCTGCCCACTGGTCTCCAAGGTGCATCGAAGGATGATACGACTCCAGGAAAAAGGATTTGATGTGCTGGTGATCGGTCACAAGGGGCATCCTGAGGTCGAAGGGACCTGCGGCCAGGCCACAGGACCGGTCCACGTATTGTCCAGACCGGAGGAGATTGCCTCCCTTGAAGTAAGGGATCCGTCCAAAATAGGATATGTTACCCAGACAACACTGAGCGTTGACGATACAGCTGAACTGTTGAAGACACTTCGCTCCCGCTTTCCGCTCATATCTGAACCTGAACGGACGGATATCTGTTATGCGACAACCAACCGGCAGGCTGTGGTAAGGAAGTTGGCCGGATCCGTTGATCTGGTGCTCATCGTCGGGTCAAAAAACAGTTCCAATTCCAACCGGTTGCGAGAAGTGGCCGAATTGCAGAACACCCCGGCCTATCTGATCGATGATGCAGATGAAATCGATATGCGGTGGTTCGCGGGTGTGGAACGGGTCGGTATCAGTGCCGGAGCCTCTGCCCCGGAACATCTGGTGGTTGAGGTTGTGCAGCGCCTCCTGCAAAATGGAGCCGGGGTGATCGAGGAGATGGAGGGTGAAGAGGAGCACACCAGTTTCCTGGTTCCTGACCTGCGGGTTTAGCCGGTATCCTGTAACCTGGAAGACGCCCTGGGGGGGCGGTCAGGCGCGGATGTCAGCCGGTGTTTGCAGTGGTGCTGGCTGGTGCAGTCAGGTTATCGTTTTCGAGTGAGCAGGTAGGATGCGAGCCTCTGTAACAGATGCGTCGCCTGTCCGCCGTCTTCATGAACCGGCATGGTCCTGAGAATTTCGATGGCGGTACTGATCAGCTGACGGGCGGTCCCGGCGGCCAGGTTGAAACCGTTGTAACGTTCGATGTTAGCCACCAGAGCCTCATAGGACGAAGGCTGCGTGCGATCACCCTCTATCAGTTCTTTCATGATCTCTTTGTCCGCCGGCGAGGCCTCTGCCAGCGCATAGAGAAGGGGCAGTGTTATCTTGCCTTCCACAAAGTCGTTGCCGATCTGTTTACCGGTCTGGGCGGCATTTCCCTGAAAATCAAGAAGATCGTCGACTATCTGAAAAGCCTCGCCAATATGGCTCCCATAGGTGCGCAGTGCATGCTGCTGTTGCCGATCGGCCCCGGCATACAGGGCGCCGATAACACAGGTTGAGGCGATCAGATTTCCGGTTTTCTGGCGGATGATTTTCAGATACTGTTCTTTTGATGTGCTGATATCACCGATATGACGGAGTTGTTCGAATTCACCGTTGACCATTGATTGAGTGGCCCGGCAGAAGACCTCCAGGCTGTCCGGTCCGGCAAGTTTGCCGACCAGGTGCATGCTTCGGGCATGGAGCCAGTCACCGGCCAGGATAGCGGCAGTTTTGCCGTAACGGGCAACAACGGTTTTCTTGCCGCGCCGCTGGGCGGCCTGATCAATAATATCGTCATGGATTAAAGTTGCCACATGGAGATATTCAAAGGCCCCGGCCAGCAGGTAGAGGTCGCCATCATCTCTGCCGCAACTCCGCGAGCAGAGGACGGTCAGAAGAGGACGGATACGTTTGCCGCCATTGAACAGGCTATAGTGGACAACTTCGATGAGAAGAGGGTCGCATTGATCAAGCGAATGTTCCAGATCAGTCCGCATGGCGGTTTCGACACGGGCAACCACAGTCGCCAGGGTACTGTGCAGATCAGCAAAGCAATCAGCTGGTACAGCGTTTGAGTGTTCAGAGGCTGGTCTGCGCATCTGTGGCTCGTCTGTTTGAGTTTCTGAAAAAGGCGGCAACATCGGTCTGCTCCCGGGTGATAGGACTTGGCGGTAAACTGCGAAGAAACTGGCGGCCATAACCCCTGGTGAACAGACGGGTATCCAGGATGGCAATGACACCCCGATCTTTGGCAGTACGCATCAGTCGCCCCACTCCCTGGCGAAGACTCAGAATGGCACCCGGCACCTGATAGTCCTTGAACGGATTTCCCCCCAGGGCCTTAATTCGCTGTATACGGGCCATAATAACAGGATCGGTGGGGACTTCAAACGGTAATTTATCGATAATGACCAGGCTGAGGGATTCGCCGGGGACATCGATTCCTTCCCAAAAACTTGCAACTGCAAATAAAACCGAGTTGGTTGTTTTTCGAAACCGTTCAAGCAGTATCCGGCGGGAGGCGTCACCCTGGCGAAGCAGAGGGTAAGGCAGAATATCAAACAGTTTTTCATAGGCCTGGTTCATGGCTGCAATCGAGGTAAAGAGAGCCAGGGTTCTGCCGCCGGCGTAGCCGATCAGAGCGGTCATCTCTTCCTGTTGCGCGTGTGGGTGGCCAGGGGTGCCGGGTTCCGGATAATTTGAGCCGGGGATGTACAGGAGTGTCCGTCCCGGGTAGTCAAAAGGAGAGGGCAGTTGCAAGGTCCGGGTGTCTGCAGGCAGGCCCAGACGATTGAGAAAATAGAGAAAACCGTCACCGGCTGTCAAAGTTGCCGAGGTGAAGACACAGTGACGGACCTGAGTGAATAAAGTGAGATCAAGTTCCGGGGCCACATCAACCGGAGTGGCAAAGAGTGAGAGGTTTCGTTCCGTCCGCTCATACCAGTAGGTGTGACGAATATCTTCCGGACGGATGTCTTCAAACTGCTCCACAGTAATGACTGTGAGACGTTCTTCGAGTTCACCGGCTCTGTGAGCATACTGTGACCAGGGGCCGTCCGAAGTCCCGATCGCTTCCATTTTTGCAGCGAGTTGGGAGAGGGCTGATCCGAGATCATCCCTGCACCGATGGATCTCCGGATGACCGTCAAGGAGTGCCGGCAGGAGATAGCGGCCTTTTAACGCGGGAAAGGTGTTTGCAAACTTCTCAACAGCAGCACGTAATCGATTTGCCGCACCGATAATCTGCTCACGATGCTCGGTGCTTAAATCTGTTTGAGCGCTGCGTTCAACATCGCTGCACAGGTCGAGAACCTGATGGCGGGAAAAGGTGAAGCCGAAATAGGTGGTGGCCACTGTTTCCAGGTGATGGGCTTCATCGAAGATAACGGTTTCGTAGCGGGGCAGCACCTCTCCATAGCCGCTTTTGCGGAGAGCCAGGTCGGAAAACAGGAGATGATGGTTGACGATCAGCAGATTGCTGGCGGCAGCATCGCGGCGAAGCCGGTGCAGAAAACATGCGGCTCCGTCCGGACAATCCTGACCAAGGCAGAATTGCGTCTGGCAGCAGATCTTCTGCCAGAGTGGTGAGTCGGCCGACAGCCAGGTGAGTTCGGAACGGTCGGCATGCACGGTTGTTTTGATCCACTTTTCGATCTCTTCGGATTGTTCTGTG